>JBPEXA010000369.1:0-12517 GCA_052032135.1 Thermoanaerobaculia bacterium
CGGTGTGGCCGCCGATCTCGACCCGCAGCGAGGCGCACCGCTCCAGCTCGCGGGCCGCCTGCGCCAGCACATCGGCGCCCCCCGGCGTCAGCTCCGCGCTGCTGCTCTCGAAGTCGATGCCGGCCCCCTCCAGCAGGCGGTCGAGGCGCGCCTGACAGCTCTCCCTGTCGACCGCGACCGTCGTCACCGATGGTGGTGGCGGCGCGGTCGCGGGCACGACGGCGAGGGTCAGCCGGTTGTTGACCGCCGCCACGCCGTCGATCGCCGCCATCACCGCCTCCACCCGCTGCCGTTGGGCGACGTCGGCGACCCGGCCCTCGAGGACGACATGCCGACCGTCGACGGTCACCGCCACCCGCTCGAACCGCCCGAGCCGCAGCGCCTGTTCGACGTCGGTCGCCAGCTGCTGCTCGATCGCCTGGGCTCGGGTCCAGGCGCCGATCACGGCCGTCACGCCGAGGACAGTGATGGCGAGAAGCGGCTTCACGGCAGTGCGATAATGCTGTCACGTTTCGAGCGAACGGCGTGCGGGCACGGTCAGAAATCCTCCAAGAGATCGCCAGCCTGGCGGCCGCGGCCGAGCTGGAGGTCGGCGTGCCGATCACCGAGGAGCTGCGGCTGGTCGACGATTTCGGCCTCGACTCGATGAAGGCGCTGGCGCTGATGGTCGAGATCGAGAACCGCTTCGAGGTGGTGATCGATCCCTCGGACGAGTCGCAGCTGGAGACGGTCGGCGACCTGGTGACGCTGCTCGAGTCGAAGCTGGAGGCCGGATGAGCGCCACCACCCTCGTCGAGCTGCTCGCCGGCGCCGCTCGCGCGGGGCGCGGCGGCCTGCGCTTCGTCGACCGCCGGGAGAACGCCGTCTTCCTCGGCTGGGACGAGATCCTCCGGCGCGCCGAGGGGGCGGCCGCCGCGCTGCGCGATCGCGGGGTCGAGCCGGGAGACCGGGTCGCCCTCGTCCTGCGGACCTCGCCGCGCTTCTTCGACGCGCTGTTCGGGGTCCTCCTCGCCGGGGCGGTGCCGGTGCCGCTCTATCCGCCGGTGCGCCTCGGCAGGCTCGACGAATACCACCGGCGGACGGCGGCGATGCTCGACGCCGCCGGCGCCCGCACCGTCGCCAGCGAGCCGGTGGTCGCCCGGCTGCTCGGCGAGACGATCGCGGCGGCCGCCGATCGGGTCGACCTCGTCTCGCTCTCCGATCCACCGCCGCCGTCCGCCGGCACCGCGCTGCACGCCCCCCACTCCGACCAGCTCGCGCTGGTCCAGTTCTCCTCCGGGACGACGGTCGACCCCAAGCCGGTGGCGCTCAGCCATCGCGCCCTCATCGCCCAGGTGCGCGCCCTCAACGAGCACTGGCAGCACCTCGAGCGGCCGAGCGGCGTCTCGTGGCTGCCGCTCTACCACGACATGGGTCTGATCGGCTGCGTCTTCCCCGCCCTCGATCTGGCCGCCGAGCTCACCCTCATTCCCCCCGAGGTCTTCGTCGCCCGCCCGGCGATCTGGCTGCGGACGCTGTCGCGCTACCGCGCCACCATCTCCCCGGCCCCCAACTTCGCCTACGGCGTCTGCCTCGAGAAGGTCGGCGACGAGGAGCTCGACGGCGTCGACCTCTCCTGCTGGCGCATCGCCCTCAACGGCGCGGAGGCGGTGTCGGCGGAGGTCGTCCGCCGCTTCCACCGTCGGTTCGCGCGCTGGGGCTTGCGGCCGGAGGCGGTGTCACCGGTCTACGGGCTCTCCGAGATGAGCCTCGCCGTCACCTTCTCGGCGCTCGACCAGCCGTTCACCAGCCGTCGCTACGACCGCCACCGCCTTTCGATCGACGGTGTCGCGGAGCCGGCGGCGGGCGAGGGGGTCGAGCTGGTCTCCGTCGGCCGGCCGCTCGACGGCTTCGCGGTGGAGATCCGCGACGAGCGGGGGCGCGCGCGGCCGGAGCGCCACGTCGGCCGCGTCTGGGTCCGCGGCCCGTCCTTGATGGAGGGGTACCTCGACCGGCCGAGGGAGACCGCCAGGGCGATCGTCGACGGCTGGCTCGACACCGGCGACCGCGGTTTTCTCGACGGCGGCGAGCTGTTCCTCTCCGGTCGCGACAAGGACCTGTTGATCCTCCGCGGCCGCAACCACGATCCGGTGGAGCTCGAGCGCGCGGTCGACGGCGTCGACGGCGTGCGGCCGGGGTGCGTCGCCGCCGTCGGCCACCGGCCCGACGTCTCCGGCACCGAGCGCGTCATCCTGCTGGTCGAGCGCCGCCGCGGGCCGCGACCGTCGGGGGAGATCGCCGAGGCGTGCCGGCAGCGCGTCCTCGCCAAGACCGGGATCGCCGTCGACCGTGTCGAGATCCTCGAGCCGGGGACCCTGCCGCGCACCTCCTCCGGCAAGATCCGCCGTCAGGCCGCCCTCGAGCGACTGCTCGACGGCACCCTCGAGCCGCCCGGACGCTTCCACCTCGGCAGTCTGCTGCGAGCGATCGTCCGCTCGCGGATCGCGCGGCTGGGGCGGCAACGTTGACGGCGCGACCCCTGCCCGGCGTCCGGCGGTCGGAGCGCCGTCGCAACGCGATCGTCGTCGGCGGCGGCCCCGCCGGGCTCGCCACCGCGGTCGCCCTGGCACGCTCCGGCCTCGAGGTGCTGGTCCTCGAGCGCGAGCGGCCGCCGATCGACAAGGCGTGCGGCGAGGGTCTGATGCCGGCCGGCGTCGCCGCGCTGCGCGAGCTGGGGGTCGAGCTCGATTCCCGCGAGGTGAGCCGCTTTCGCGGCATCCGCTACCTCAGCGACGAGGCCGAGGTGCGGGCCGACTTCCCCGGCGAGCACGGGATGGCGGTCCGCCGCCCGGTGCTCCACCGGGCGCTGCTCGAGCGCGCCGAAGAGGCGGGCGTCCACTTCGCGTGGGAGACGCCGGTTCGCGGCCTCATCGAGCGCGGCGTGCTCACCGACCGCGGCTCGCTCGAGGCGCGATGGGTGATCGGCGCCGACGGCCTGCACTCCAACGTCCGCGCCTGGGGCGGCTTCGGCCGGCCGTCGAGCCGCCGCAAGCGGTTCGGCATCCGCCGCCACTACCGCGTCGCGCCGTGGAGCGACGACATCGAGGTGCATTGGGGCGACCACGCCGAAGCCTACGTCTGGGGGCTGCCGGGGGACGAGATCGGGGTGGCGATCCTGTGGAGCGGGGGGGCGACCACCTTCGACCGCCTGCTGCACCGCTTCCCGGGCCTCGAAGCGCGCCTCGCCGGCGCCGAGGTGACCAGCCGCGATCGCGGCTCCGGGCCGTTCGATCAGCGGGTGCGCGAGGTCAGCCGCGGGCACCTGGCGCTGGTCGGCGACGCCGCCGGCTACCGCGACGCCATCACCGGCGAAGGGTTGGCGCTCGCCTTCGAACAGGCGCTGGCGCTCGCCGCCTGCCTCGCCGACGGCAGCCTGCGCCGCTACCCGCGGGCGGTGCGCCGCCTCACCCGCCGGCCGTACGCCTTCATCGCGCTGCTGCTCCACGCCGAGGCGCGACCGGCGATGCGACGGCGACTGCTGATCGCCCTCGAGGAGGAGCCGTGGATCTTCGAGCGGCTGGTGGCGATCCACAATCGCGCCGCGTCGCCGACCTCGCTCGGCGTCACCGGCGCCTGGACGCTGGTGCGGCGCATGATCCTCGATGCCGGCAGCTGAGCGGCCGCCGCTCGCCTACTGCGCCCGCCACTCGGGCCGCGCGGCCACCTACCGCTGCGACGAGTGCGACAGCGCGCTGTGCGACGACTGCGTCGAGCAGGGGCACCGGCTGTGGTTCTGCGCAGTGTGCAGGGGGCGGGCGTGGGCGATCGGCGACCATCCCTCGGTCACCACCGAGCGGCTGTTGCAGCAGGCGCGCCACGCCCAGCGCCTCCCGCTCCATCGGAGCCTCCTCTACCCCTTCCTCGGCCTCGGCGGCTACGGCTTCTGGGGGTTTCTGCTGCTGTGGATGCCGATCTCCTGGCTGGGTGCCATCCCCGGGCTCGGCCTCGGCGCCGGCTGCCTGAAGCTGCTGCTCCTCTGCCTCGTCCCCGGACTCGTGCTGCAGGTGGTGCGCACGACCTACGACGGCGCCGACCAGCTCCCCTCCTGGCCCGATCTCGGTGAGCTCAGCGAACGGCTCGGCGAGACGCTCGTCGGCCTGCTGGCGATGGTCATCGGGCTGGTGCCGGCCGCCGTGGCGCTCGACACCGCCGGCTGCAGCGAGCTGGCGGCGACCGGCGCCGACTGGCCGCTCGCTTGCCAGCTCGTGCTGACGGTCGGCTTCTGGGCCGCCGCCGCCTGGTGGACGGGCGCCGTCGGCGCGATCGCCCTGTTCGACAACCCGTGGCACCTGGTCCGCTTCCGCCTCCACGTCGCGCTGCTGCGCGCGACCTTCCCCGGCTGCCTTGTCGTGGCGACGGCGATCACCGCGCTCTTCGCGCTCGCCAACCTCGCCTACGGCGCCCTCGACGCCGTCCCCACCGCCGGCCCGCTGCTGAGCACCGCGCTGGCGATCTACACGGTGCTCGTCGCCCCGCACTGGATCGGTCTGCTCTACCGCCGCCACCTGCCCGCCGTCGAGCGGGTCTGGAACGAGCTCGCGCGCGAGGAGCGGCCACCGCCGGTCTAGCGGGCCGTCGGGCGCCGCAACAGCCGCGCTCGATGCGCGGCCAGCCGGCCGAACGCGCGGTCGGCGAGGCCGAGGTGGTAGCCCATCTCGAAGTAGCGGCGGAGCCTGCAGGCGGCGGCCGCACGCCGGAGCGCGACGACCGCGCGGCCGACGTCGACCGCCACCAGGTAGTCGGCGTCGATCAGCAGGCGGTCGGTGTCGATTGCGGCCAGCCGGCGACCAGCGTCCGCGCACCGTCCCCGATCGGGCCCACTCCACCCCCGATGGCGGGCGGCCAGTCGTCGCCGCGCCGCCTCGATCGACGGCGCGGCGTGATCGTAGCGCCGCCACCAGCGCCGCGCGCGGGCGAGGCGCCCCGGATCGGGCTCGGGGCGCACCAGCAGCACCTTCGACGCCGCGCTCTCGTCGACGCCCTCGGCGGCCGGAGGTGGCGCCATCGAGCCCGCCGCGGCGCTCTCGGCCGCCCATGCGGCCGTCTGGAGGACGGCAGACAGCAGCACCGCCGCCGGCAGCATGCTGCGAAGGGGCCGATCGGGCCTCCGTCGGTGCTGCTGGTGGTGTCTCCGTCTCACACCCTCTCAGACGGCTCGAAGGACGGGCTTCTCGCAGCGCTCGGCTAGACTGGTCGGTCGTGGCTCGAAGACGCTCCCCATCCCGCCGCGCGACCCCCGGCTGGCGGGCGGTCCGCGAGGTCGAGCGGCCGGTGCGGCCGACCTCGACCCACGGCCCCAACTCGCTCGCTCTCGCCTACGCCAACAGCTACCACGTCGGCATGTCGAGCCTCGGCTTTCAGCGCGTCTACGACCTCGTCCACCAGGCGCCCGGCTGGAGCTGCGAGCGCTTCTTCACCGACGGCGACGGCATGCCGCTGTCGGTCGACACCGACAGCCCGCTCGACGCCTTCGGCGCCATCGCCTTCTCCATCTCGTTCGAGGAGGACTACGTCCACTTCCTGCAGCTGCTCGACCGCGCCGGCATCCCGCTGCGAAGGGCCGATCGCGGCGCCGACGATCCGCTGATCCTGGTCGGCGGCTCGTGCGCGATGATCAACCCGCTGACGCTCTCCGAGTTCGTCGACGTCTTCCCGCTCGGCGCCGCCGAAAACCTGCTGCCGACGCTGTTGCCGGCGCTCGCCGAGGAGAGCGACAAGGCGGTCGTCCTCGAGCGCCTCGCCGCCGCCGACGGGTTCTACGTCCCCGCCTTCCACCGCCCCGAGGAGGTCCAGCTCGAAAGCCGTCTCAAGAAGCTCGAGCTGAGCGCCGAGCAGATGCGCGAGCCCGGCCACCTGCCGACCACCGCCATCGTCACCCCGCACACCGAGTTCGCCGACAAGTTCCTGGTCGAGATGTCGCGCGGCTGCCCGGAGAAGTGCAAATACTGCTGGGCGACCTTCGGCATGGGGTCGTTCCGCTGGCACCCGACCGAGTTCATCCTCGAGGCGATCGAGGGGGCGCGCGGCGTCACCGACCAGCTCGGCTTCGTCGCCACCGCGGTCGGCGACCACCCGGAGATCGAGCGCATCCTCGAGGAGGCCAACCGGCTCGGCTTCCGCACCGCGGTGTCGTCGATCCGCATCCCGGCGGTCACCGACGGGGTGCTCGCCGCCCTCAAGGCCTCGGGCGACCGCTCGATCACGCTGGCGCCGGAGACCGGCAGCGACCGCCTGCGGGTGAAGCTCAACAAGCCGATCCCGAACTCGGTGCTGTACGAGAAGGTGCGCCTCATCTTCCGCCACGGCCTCACCCACCTCAAGCTCTACTTCATCGTCGGCCTGCCGGAGGAGACGATGGAGGACGTCGAGGCGATCCTCGAGGTCGCCCGCGAATGCCGCCGGATCATGCTCGAGGAGCTGGCGCCGACCGGCGTGATCGGCCACATCCACCTCGGCGTCAACATCCTCATCCCAAAGCCCTACACCGGCTACCAGCGCGAGACGATGGAGGACCCGGCGACGCTGAAGCGGCGGCTGAAGGCGCTCCAGAAGGGGGCGGCGGCGATCCCCAACCTGTCGCTCGACGTGATGCCGATCCGCCGCGCGATCTGGCAGACCTACATCACCAAGGCGGGCTCCGATGCCGCCGACATCCTCGAGGAGGCGGCGCGCGGTGCCTCGCTCGGCTCGCTCCTGCGCCGCCACGCTGAGCGCATCGAGGCGGAGGTCTTCGACCGCGGGCCGCGGAAGCTGCGCTGGCACTTCCTGCGGACGGGGTGAGGGTCGCTGGCGCGCCGCCAGGGATTCGAACCCCGAACCGCCAGATCCGAAGTCTGGTGCTCTATCCGTTGAGCTAGCGGCGCCCGCCGACAGCTTCCCACAGCACGGTCGCCGGCCGCCGACCGGGAGCGCTGGCGACCCACCCCGCGATCGGGTACCATCCACCTCCCCGCGGGGGGGATCACCCTCTTCTGGAGGTCTGTCGTCATGATGTCGTTCCGTCGTTGCTGCCCTGCCCTGCTGGCCCTCGTCGCCCTCGGCGCCCCGCTCACCGCCGCCGACCGCGCCGCCCGCTTCATCCCGCCGTCGGCGATCCTGCCGCCGCCGCTGGTCGACGCCGACTACTACGAGAACGGCGTCTTCGACCCCGACAAGGTCGAGCTCGGTCGTCTGCTCTTCTTCGACAAGATCCTCAGCGGCAATCGCAACATCTCGTGCGGCACCTGCCACCACGCGTTGACCGCCACCGGCGACGGCCTGTCGCTGCCGAGCGGCGAAGGGGCGCGCGGACTCGGCGTCACCCGCGACACCGGCTCCGACCTCGACGCCATCCACGAGCGGGTGCCGCGCAACGCGCCGGCGATCTTCAATCTCGGCCTGCGCGCCTTCGAGGTGATGTTCCACGACGGCCGGCTGGCGGTCGACCCGTCCCAGCCGTCGGGCTTCTTCAGCCCGGCGGGCGACGACCTGCCGGTCGGGGTGCTCGACAACGTGCTCGCCGCCCAGGCGATGTTCCCGGTCACCTCGGGGACCGAGATGGCCGGCCAGCCGGGGGAGAACTCGATCGCCGACGCCGCCGCCGCCGGCGACCTCGCGGGACCCGACGGCGTCTGGGAGCAGCTCGCCGAGCGCCTGCGGGCGATCCCCGAGTACGTCGACCGCTTCCTCGCCGTCTTCCCCGAGCTCGGGGGTGCCGCCGACATCACCTACGCTCACGCCGCCAACGCCATCGCCGCCTTCGAGGCGAGCGCCTGGCGGGCGGACGACACCCGCTTCGACCGCTTCCTGCGCGGCGACCGCAGCGCGCTGTCGGCCAACGAGCGGCAGGGGATGCGCCTCTTCTACGGTCGCGCCGACTGCGCCAGCTGCCACAGCGGCGCGCTGATGACCGATCTCGACTTCCACGCCGTCGCCATGCCGCAGATCGGCCCCGGCAAGGGAGACGGCCCGATGACGCTCGAGGACTTCGGTCGCGCGCGGGTGACCGGCGAACCGAGCGACATGCTCGCCTTCCGCACGCCGGCGCTGCGCAACGTCGCGCTCACCGGCCCGTGGGGGCATGCCGGCTCCTACGATTCGCTGCGCGCGGCGGTCGAGCACCACCTCGATCCGATCGAGGGGCTCTACGGCTACGACCCGCTGCAGGCGGTGCTGCCGTCGCGCGACGATCTCGACGTGCTCGACTTCGTGGTGATGGGCGACGCCGAGGCGATGGGGCGGATCGCCGACGCCTGCGAGCTCGAGCCCAATCCGCTGTCGGCGGAAGAGGTCGACCGGCTGATGGACTTTCTCTACGCGCTCACCGACCTGCGCAGCATCGATCTGCGGATCGACGTCCCGCGCCGGGTGCCGAGCGGGCTACCGATCTTCGAGTAACGGCCAGGCGGCTCAGCGTTTGCGCTCCTCGAGCTCCTCGAGGGTGCGCGGCCAGTCGTCCTTCATCAGCCGCGACAGCACCCGGTCGGCGAGCAGCTTGCCGCCAGTCTGGCAGGTGACGCAGTAGTTCGCCTCGTTGGCGGCGTAGAGGATGCGCTGCACCGGCGAGCCGCAGACCGGGCACGGCTCGCCGTACTTGCCGTGCACCGCCATCTCGGGGCGAAACGCCGTCACCTTGTCGGGGAAGCCGTCACCGACCTCGGCGATCAGCCGGTCGCGCCACTCGGTGAGCACCTCGACCGCCGCCGTGAACAGCCGCTCCCCCTCCTCGTCGTCGAGCTGGGCGGTGCGCTTGAACGGCGACAGCCGGGCGCGGTGAAGGATCTCGTCGGAGTAGGCGTTGCCGATGCCGGAGAGGATGCGCGGGTCGGTCAGCGCCCGCTTGAGGGTGTGGGCGTGCTGACGCAGCCGGGCGAGGACGGCGGCCGGGTCGGCGCCGATCACCTCGAGGCCGCCGGGATCGTGCTCGGCGAGCGCCGCCGCCCCCTCGACGACGTGGAGCGACGCCCGCTTCTGGCTCCCCGCCTCGGTCAGCAGCAGTGACCCGTGCTCGAAGTCGAAGGCGGCGAGACCGCGGCGGCGGGGGATCGCCACCCCGGCCGCCTTCCACCGCAGGCGGCCGGCGATCATCAGGTGGAGCACGAGGAAGAGCTCGCCCTCGAGCTCGAAGACGATCCGCTTGCCGAGCCTTCGCACCGCCTCCAGCCGCCGCCCGTGCGCCGCGGTGAGCGGCGGCGCCACCGAGCGCAGCAGGAAGGGGCTCGCCAGCCGCACCCGCTCGAGGAGGTGGCCGACCACCGTCCGCCGCAGGGCGTCGAGGTAGAGCTCGACGTCGGGGTACTCGGGCATCGTCGGCGCCACTCTAGCCCGCCGGACCTCTGCGGTTGACACCGGCCGAGCAGCAACTAACCTGTTGCGCCCAGTCCCCGTGATCCGGGAGCCGGGAGCACCCGATGAGCGAGCCGACCGACGCCCTGACAGCGTTCCACCCCCGCATCGCCGAGTGGTTCGCCACCACCCTCGGTGCGCCGACCGACGTCCAGGCGCGGGCGTGGCCGCGGATCGCCGCCGGCGAGCACCTGCTGGTCAGCGCACCGACCGGCACCGGCAAAACGCTGACCGCGTTCCTCTGGGCGCTCGACCGGCTGCTCACCGGCAGCTGGGCGGGGGGGCGCACCCGCGTCCTCTATGTCTCGCCGCTCAAGGCGCTCAACAACGACATCCAGCGCAACCTGCTGACCCCGCTGCGCGAGCTCGAGTCCGCCTTCGAGGCGGCCGGCGAGGCGTTCGAGCCGGTGCGGGTGATGACGCGCAGCGGCGACACCTCGAGCGCCGACCGGCGCCGCATGCTCCACCACCCGCCGGAGATCCTGATCACCACTCCCGAGAGCCTCAACATCCTGCTCACCTCGAAGGGGGGGCGCTCGATCCTCGGCGATCTCGAGACGGTGATCTTCGACGAGATCCACGCCGTCGCCGGCTCCAAGCGCGGCACCCACTGGATCACCGCCGTCGACCGGCTGGTGCCGCTGGCGGGCGAGTTCCAGCGGCTCGCCCTGTCGGCCACCGTGCGGCCGCTCGAGACCATCGCCCGCTTCGTCGGCGGCTATCGCGTCGAGGCGTTCGACGATCGCGGCCGCGAGGTCGAGTATCGCCCCCGCCCGGTGTCGATCGTGGTCAGCGATCGTGCCAAGGCGTACGACCTGTCGGTCGAGGTGGCGCAGCGGGAGGTCGCCGAGCCGGGGGACCCGCTGCCCGGAGACCTCGACGAGAACACCTGGGAGAGCCTCGCTCGCGAGCTGAAGTCGATCGTCGACGGCAACCGGTCGACGCTCGTCTTCGCCAACAGCCGCCGCACCACCGAGCGGCTGACGCGGTTGCTCAACGACCAGCTCGGCGACACCCTCGCCTACTCCCACCACGGCTCACTGTCGCGCGAGCTGCGGGCGGTCGTCGAAGGGCGGCTCAAGGCGGGGGAGCTGAAGGCGATCGTCGCCACCAACTCGCTCGAGCTCGGCATCGACATCGGCACCCTCGACGAGGTGGTGATGGTGCAGACGCCGCCGACGGTAGCGGCGACCGTGCAGCGGATCGGGCGCGCCGGGCACCAGGTCGGCGAGGTCTCCCGCGGCCGCCTCTACCCGCTCTTCCAGCGCGATCTGCTGACCGCCGCGGTGGTCGGCAGGGCGGTGCTCGACGGCGACATCGAGGCGATCGAGCCGATCGAGGGGCCGCTCGACGTGCTGGCGCAGGTGATCCTGTCGATGACCGCCGCCGAGGGGTGGGACCTCGACGCGCTCTACAACTTCCTGCGCAGCAGCTACCCGTACCACCGGTTGACGCGCCGCCAGTACGACCTGGTGCTCGAGATGCTCGCCGGCCGCTACGCCGATTCGCGCGTCCGCGAGCTCGCGCCGCGGGTGTCGATCGACCGCGTCGCCAACGTCATCGAGGCGCGCCCCGGAGCCGCCTGGACGGTCTACACCGGCGGCGGCACCATCCCCGATCGCGGCTACTTCGGCCTGCGGATGGCCGACACCATGGCGAAGATCGGCGAGCTCGACGAGGAGTTCGTCTGGGAGCGCAAGCTCGGCGACACCTTCTCGCTCGGCGCCCAGAACTGGCGCATCCGCCGCATCACCCACAGCGACGTGCTGGTCTCCCCCGCCCATCGCAGCGCCGCGATGACGCCGTTCTGGCGCGCCGACGCCCGCAACCGCAGCTTCTTCCTCTCCGAGCGCATCGGCCGCTTCCTCGAGGCCGCGGAAGCGACGCTCGCCACCAGGGACGGGCGGCGGCAGCTGAAGGATCGACTGGTCGAGCGCCACGCGATGAGCGAGGCGGCGGCCGGCGAGCTGATCGAGCTGCTGGAGGGGCAGCGCGAGGCGACCGGCGTCGCCCTCCCCCACCGCCATCACCTCGTCGTCGAGCAGTCGAGCGATCCCGCCGACCCCGCCCGCGGCCGCCAGCTCTTCCTCCACACCGGCTGGGGGGGGCGGGTCAACCGACCGCTCGCCATGGCGCTGGCAGCGGCGTGGTCCGAGCGCCACGATCTGCCGCTCGGCGTCGAGGCGGAGAACGACGCCATCCTCCTCAACCTCCCCGAGCCGGCGTCGATCGACGACCTGCTGGAGTGGGTGCGCCCCGACAATCTCGAGCAGCTGCTGCGCTCACGGCTGCAGCGCACCGGCCTCTTCGGCGGCCGCTTCCGCGAGAACGCCGGTCGCGCGCTGCTGCTGCCACGCTCCGACCGCAAGCGGCGGGTGCCGCTGTGGCTCACCCGCGAGCGCTCCAAGAAGCTGCTCGACGCGGTCTCCGGCTACGACGACTTCCCGATCGTGGTCGAGACCTGGCGCACTTGCCTGCAGGACGTCTTCGACCTCGACGCGCTGCGCACGGTCCTCGACGAGCTCGCCCGCGGCGACATCGTGATCTCCGAGACCCGCACCACCACGCCATCGCCGTTCGCCGCCGCCCTGGTGTGGACGCAGACCAACCGGCTGATGTACGAGGACGACGTCCCCGACGGCGACGGCGCCTCGCTCAGCCGCACCCTGCTGCAGGAGCTGGTCTTCTCCTCGCAGCTACGGCCGCGGCTGCCGGCGGCGCTGCTCGACGACTTCCAGCGCAAGCTGCACCGCACCTATCCCGGCTACGCGCCGATCACCCTGCCGGAGGTCGAGGCGTGGCTGCGGGAGCGGCTGGCGATGCCGCTCGACGAGCTCGAGCGGCTGCTGGCGGCGCGACGCCGGCAGTTGGCGGAGGACACCACCGCCGAACTGGTCGAGATGCTGGAAGGCGAGGCTTGCGTGGTCGAGACCGCCACCGGCGGGCGGTGGGTGACCGCCCAGGACCGGCTGCCGCGGGTGCTGAGGGGCCTCGGCCTCACCCTCGACGACGTCGAGCTGCGGCGGCTCTCCGACCCCGACGCTGCGGTGCCGGAGACGTACCACCGCGACCTCGCCGACCTCGCGAGGCTCGCGCCCGAGCCGGAGGCGGCGGACGGCGACTGGAGCGATGGCGAAGCGCTCGCCGACCTCCT
>JBPEXA010000037.1:0-6691 GCA_052032135.1 Thermoanaerobaculia bacterium
TGCGACAGGAGAGCTGGCGCCACAAGGCGCGGGTCTTCGAGCAGCTGATCGAGGAGATCGCGCCGCCGTGACCGCGTCGCAGCCCGCGGACCCTCTGGTGCTGCACGTGCGCGTCGTCCGCGGCGCCGGCGGCGGCCCGGACAAGACGATCCTCAACTCGCCCCGCTTCCTCGAGAGTGAGGGGTACCGTTGCGTCTGCGCCTTCATGCGCCACCCCGACGACGCCGGTTTCTCCCGGCTCGAGGAGAGGGCCGACCGGTGGCGCGCGACGGTCGTCACCATCGACGACCGCGGCCCGCTCGACCGCGGCGTCCCGCGACGTCTGAAGGCGGTGTGCGAGCGTCTCCAGCCGGCGATCTGGCACGGTCACGACTACAAGAGCAACCTGCTCGGCCTGGGGATCCGCACCCCCTCGTTGCGTCGCGTCACGACCGTGCACGGGTGGGTGCAGCGCAGCTGGAAGACGCCGCTCTACTACTGGCTCGATCGACGCAGCCTGCGCCGCTACGAGCGGGTGCTGTGCGTCTCGCGAGACCTGCGCGACCGTTGCCTGAGCCTCGGCGTGGCTCCCGATCGTTGCGTGCTGCTCCCGAACGCCATCGACACGGAGGAGTTCCGCCGCCGCCGGCCGGCAGCGACGGCGAGGGCCGAGCTCGGCGTGCCGGAGGGGCGGCATCTGATCGGCATGGTGGGGCGCCTGTCGCGTGAAAAGCGGTGCGACCTGGCGATCGAGGCGGTCGCCGATCTCGTCGAGCGCGGCCACGATCTCGAGCTGTGGATCGCGGGTGAAGGAGCGGAGCGGGCGGCCCTCGAGCGGCTGGCCGCCGGCCTGGGCGTCGGCGATCGAGTGCGCTGCGTCGGCTTTCTCGACGACCCGCTGCCGTTCCTCGAAGCTCTCGACGTGTTCGTGATGAGCAGCGTGCGGGAGGGCTTGCCCAACTCACTGCTCGAGGCGATGGCGGTCGGGCTGCCGGTGGTGGCGACGCCGGTCGCCGGTATCCCCGGCGTCGTCGACGACGGCCGCAACGGCCTGCTGGTCGAGGAGGCGGCCGCGCCGGCGCTCCGGCGTAAGATCGTCGAGTTGCTGGAGTCCCCGGAACTTGCCGCTTCGATCGGACGCGCCGCCCGCGAGACGGTGACGTCGTCGTTCGATTTCGGCGAGCGGATGCGGCGGGTGGCGAGGATCTACGACGCGTTGTTGGGCAGCTCCGCGGGAGGGGTGCGGGCTTGAGCCAGCGAGCGAGTCCCGACCTGGTGCGGATCGAGCACCCACGGCGTGGCGGCGCGGCGCGGGTGGCCAAGGGTGTGGTGGGCGCGGCGGCGCACATCTGGATCCTGCCGAGGTTGCTGGCGCTCGCCGTCGCCGGCGCGGTGTGGGGGCGCGATCGTGCCTTCCTCGCGTCGAGCGAGTCGATCGCCAGGATTCCGGGGATGCGCGGCGTCTACTGCCGGCAGGCCTTCTACGCTCGGACGCTGGCCCGTTGCGGCAGCGACGTCTATTTCGGATGGCAGTCGGTCTTCTCCATGCGCGCGGCGGAGGTCGGCGACCGGGCCTACATCGGTCGCCGGTGTGGGCTCGGGTTCGCAGAGCTCGGGGATGACGTGATGCTCGCGGACGGCGTTCAGATCCTCAGCGGCGGTCGGGAGCACGGGCGAGCGGAGAACCTCGAGACGACCCATCGCGATCAGGCCCAGGAGTTTCGTCGCGTGACGATCGGCCGCGGGGCGTGGATCGGTACCGGTGCGATCGTCATGGCTTCGGTCGGCGAGGGCTCCATCGTCGGGGCCGGTGCGGTCGTGACCCGACCGATCCCGGCTCGTTCGCTGGCGGTCGGCGTACCGGCCGAGGTGGTCCGCAGCCTCTGATCACCCGACGGCGGCCGTCAGTTCGCCAGCCGGCCGCGGATGCGAGGGCCCAGGACGTTGGCGACCGGCAGCGGCAGTCGCTGCCACGCGGTGACCAGAAAGCGGTGCCGCCGCGGGTCGAGAGTGCCGTCCGGGAGGGGGCGCCCGTCGCGGTCGCAGGTCGACCACGGGAGAGGGTCGGGGACCGCCCCCCATTGGCGTTTGAAGCGGAAGGTGCCGGTCCCTTCGGTGGAGCGGCCGAAATCGAACTCCGTGACGCCTTCGGAGATCGCGTCGACGAGGATCTGCCAGTAGAGGGAGTGATTGGGACAGTCCGAGCGGGCGCGGCGCAACGAAGAGGCCCAAGGGACCGTCTTCGTCTCGCGGAACCGCAGGGCGAGGCCGGCGGCGACCGCACTGCCGTCGTCGTCCCGCGTCACGTAGATCGTCGCGGTGTCGCGAAAGGCCTCCAGAATGGCGGCGAAGAAGCGTCGCGAATGGACCGGCGATCCGAGGTCGCGCATGTTGCGCGCGAACACGCCGTAGAAATCGTCCAGCGCCGCCGGCTCCTGGCGACTCGTCAGGCCCCGCTTCTGGGACTTGCGGATCTGGTTGCGGACCTTGGCGCCCAGGGTCGTCCACAGCTCGTCGGCGGTCGGCGGCAGCGCCAGCAGCAACCGGAAGCGCCGGGTCGAAGGCTCGTCGGCGGGGCGACCGTCCGACGCCTCCAGCTCCGAGCGCAACTGCAGGCGGGCGCGTCCCGGCGGGAGCTGCTCGAGAGCGCCATGGAGGAGAGCCCGAGCCGACGACGACGAACGGGCGAGGACACCTCCCTGGTCGAGGTAGGGCATCGAGACCAGCCCGGTCGGGAAGCGAACGGTCGGCAGGACGCCGTCGAACGCCCCGTCGCGGATCGCCGCGAGGTAGCGGCAGCGTCGTCCGTAGGCGCGCTCGATCACCCGCCTCCACGGGTAGAGGTGGGCGATGGTGGCGGCCGGATGTTCGAGGACGAAGCGATCCCAGGTCGCGCTCTCGTCGGGCGAGTCGACCTCGACCACCCGCAGCTCGGCGCCGTCGCCGGCGCCGCCGCGAGGAGCCGCGCCCTCGTCGTCCGACGCCTCAGCCACCGGCGCCGCCGACGCGGGTCTTGCCCAGGGGAGCCCAGACCAGCCCGAGGCCGCCTCGCAGCACGAGCGACTCGGCCGCCTCGCCGCCGAGCTGGCGCGTGTACAACGGCGACAGGCGCATCGACCAGTCCCGGAACAGGTTCCAATCGATGTTGAGGCCGACCGCTACGACGTCGATCGGCTCGAGGGTGGGGTCGGCCGGATCGCGGCGGGCGACGGCGAGGTCGGCCCCCCACGATGCTCGACGGGTGAGACCCGCGGCGATCGAGAAGACCAGAGCGGAGTCGGTCGATGTCCCGTCGAGCGTTCCGCCCGCGGCCGGCGCGTGCGAGCCGGCGATGGCGACGTCGAAGCGTCGCAGAGCCCGAGTCCAGGCGAGGGTCGCCTGGACCCCGTCCCTGGTCTCGTCAGTACCGTCGACCTCGGCCTCGAAGGCTCCGAGGCCGAAGCTGAGCTCGCTGTTCTCGCCGAGGGTGTGCTCCACCACCAGCTGGACGTCGCGGCTCTCTTCGTCGATCCCGTCGTCGAGGGAGAAGTTGGAGACGCCGAGCCGCACCCCCATGCGCGTCGAGCGGGAGATGCCGGCGAGGAGGTCGATCGAGTTGCGCAGCGCGCTGCGATCGCCGATCGGTTCGGCTCCGCCCGTCGCCAACCCGTCGATCTCGCTGTAGGAGCTATCGGTGTAGCGGCTGTTGAGTCCCCAGAAGAAGCGACCGGTGACGCGGTTGCGGTAGAACAGTCCGACGGTGCCCACCTCCCGTTCGGTGCGGCGGCTGATGAACAGGTCGCCGCCCTCGCCGGGAGCGTTGATCTCGGGATCGCCCTGCACCTGGGTCTGTGTCCAGCCGACGTCGAAGGCGAACTGCGATCGTCGGGTCGGCTCGGTGTCGACCGCCACGCTCAACCGGTGCCCGACGTAATCGAGCTCCGAGAAGTCCTGGTACTTGTCGAGCACCGGCGTGTAGATGAACGAGACGCTCCCCTTCTCGAGCTCGCGGACCACCGGCAGCTGAACGGAGAGGCGCAGCGCCGTGTCGTCGGCGCCGTCCTCCCCGACGTACAGCACGTTGTCGACGTAGACGACTTCCAGGGAGACGATCGGATTGAAGGTCGTGCGCTGCGCGGCGGCGCTCGATGCACAGACCAGCATCAGGCAGGTGGCTGCTGCGGTGCGCAGATCGAAGCGCGAGTTCGACATCGATCCCCCTCGGTGGTTGCGGTGGAACGTCGGCGCAATATACCGGACGGCCGGGAGAGCGGCCGAATCACCCATCGGGCACCCGGCGCCTCGAGGGCTGCCAGCGATCGGGTGCCAGGCGCAGCGGCACGCTCATCAGGTTGGCGAACGGGCGGCCGCCCGAGGTGAGCGCTTCCCAGATCCGGTCGAAGCTCCTCGCGGTCATCCAGCGGTCGAAGGGGCGGCCGCCGACGGCGTAGGTGCGCACCAGCCGGTGTGCCAGGCGGAGGTTGAGGGGGGACCAGTTCGACTGCCGGCGCCGGAGGCGCTCGAAGGAACTGGACGGGAGGTCGAGCGCGACGTCGCCTTGAAGAAAGGAGAGCAGGAGATAGAGGTGGCCGGCCGCCGTCGAGGTGCCCGCCGCATCAACCACCGCCTGCCAGTCGAGAGTCTCGTGCGCGCAGAGCAGGAGGACGTCCAGCATCGGTACGAGCGCACCGACGGGGTCGAGCTCGAAGGCCCAGTGTGAGGCGAGGTAGACGAGCTCGATCTCCGGCGCGAGGCGTCGCACGGATCGACCCGAGAGCTCGCTCGGCACGACGGTCGCCAGCAGGCTCGGGGGGGAGAAGAGCGGATCGTCGGCGAGCGGGCTGTACGGAGGAAAGAGCCCGCGATGCACCTCGATCCACTCGCGCCGCTCGGGGTGGAAGTAGGGGCGCACGTGGTGATGGCGCTCGTAGAAGTCGTCGGCATAGGGAGAACGGCCGCGATACCCGAGCTCGGTGAGGAGCGACTCGAAGGGAGCGACCGCCGACGCCTCGACGAGCAGGTCGACGTCGGCCATCGGCCGCAGATGAGGCTCCGGATAGAGCCGGCCGGCGACGGCGATCCCCTTCAGCAGGGTGACCTCGATACCGACCGCCGCGGCACGATCCAGCACCTCGCCGACGGCGTCGATCGTCTCGCCGGTCAGCACCCGGGCGGTGAGGTCGGCCGACAGCAGACGCTCGTGCCGGGGATGGGCGGAGCGGGACGGATCGTCGCTCGTCGCGCGGTGGAGCAGCGGACCGAGGCCCGCGGTCACCGCCCAGTCGATCGCCGGGAGATCGAACGCATCGAGCTCGAGATCGGTCCGTCCGCGGGCGGCTGCGGCGAGCAGTCGGAGGAGGCTGTGCCGGGTAGTGGCCATGTCGGTAGCGCGGTCCGCTCTTGCTCCCAACGCGAGCGCGCATCTATCTTCGGATGACGTTGCCACGATAGCCCACAGCACGAGCAGGTGAACGAGGTCGTGCCAGAGAGAGAAGGACAGACAGACGTCGCGGCGGTGGCGGTCGAAGACCGGCGCCCGACGCCTGCCGTGCTCGGCGTGCTGGTCACCCTCTCCGGCTTCGCCGGCATCTCGTACGAGATCCTCTACGCCCGGTGGCTCGGCAACCTGCTCGGCAACCAGTTCGCCATCAACGCGACGGTGCTGCTCACCTTCCTCGCCGGCATCGGCGTCGGCACACGGCTGGCCCATCGCCTCTCCGGGTGGCTGTGGGCGATCGAAGCCGGAATCGGCGCCTACGCGGCGGGGATGATGATGGGCAGTGGCGCGGTCGACCGGCTGCTCCTCGAGCACCTCGACACCAGCCTCCCGGCCGCGGTGGGGGCGGCGATCGTGCTGCTGTCGCCACCGGCGTTTCTGATCGGCTGCAGCGTGCCGCTGTTCGCCGCGCTCGTCGAGGCGTCCGGGGTGCGGCGGCCGTTCGCCGTCGCCTACGGCCTCTACAACCTCGGCGCCGCGATCACCGCGCTGGCGATGGAGTTCCTCCTCCTGCGCTCGCTCGGTCTGCGCGGCGCCGGCCTCGCCCTTGCGGTCATCAACGGCGGCGTCGCGATCGGCGTCTGGCGCTACCGCTCGGCCGGGCGACCCCGCCCGGTGCGCCGGCGTCGTCCGTGGCGGACCCTCGCCGGGCTCGCGACGGCGAGCTGCGGGTCGGCCGTCTTCCAGCTGCTGATGATCAAGGTCGCCGAGTTCTTCCTCGGCCCCTTCAACGAGACCTTCGCGCTGGTGCTCGCCTCCGTGCTCGTCGGGTTGAGTGCGGGAACGTGGCTCGTCGGCCGCTGGCGGCTGAGCTTCGGCGGTGCGTTGTGGCTGGCCGCGGCCGGCATCGCTTGGGTGCTGGTCATCACGCCGACCGCGCTCGCCGCCTTCGCCGCCCTCCGCGAGGACACCTCGACCTATCCGGCACTGGTCGCCCTCGAGTGGGCGACGCTCCTCGGGCTGATGCTGCCGGCCGCCTCGGGCTTCGGCGCCACCGTCCCCGCCCTGCTGCGTCGCACCGGAGACCTGGCGAGAGAGTCGGGGGAGCTGCTGTTCTGGTCATCGATGGCCAATGCGGCCGGCTTCGTCGGCATGGCGTTCGTGCTCCACCCCCGCCTCGACTACGGCGCCATCCTGGTGATCGCCCTCGCCCTGCCGCTGGCCGGTTGGCTGATCGACGGCGGAGCGAGCCGCCGCCGGGTGGCGGCGACGGTGGCCGCGCTGGCGCTCGCCGTC
>JBPEXA010000370.1:0-1926 GCA_052032135.1 Thermoanaerobaculia bacterium
ACCTTCGGCGGCGGCTTCGTCTACGGCATGGCCGACGACCTGTTGATCGTCGGGCTGGTGGTCGGCCTCGACTACCGCAACCCGTGGCTCGACCCGCACACCGAGTTCCAGCGCTTCAAGACCCACCCGCACATCGCCGAGATGCTCGCCGGCGGCAAGATGGAGTACTACGGCGCCAAGGCGATCCCCGAAGGCGGCTGGTGGGCGATGCCCCGTCTCCACGGCGACGGCTTCCTGATCACCGGCGACTCCGGGGGCTTCCTCAACAGCCAGAAGCTCAAGGGGATCCACCTGGCGATGAAGAGCGGGATGCTGGCGGCCGAGACCATCTTCGAAGGGCTGACGGCCGGAGAGGTCGGCGCCGCTCGGCTCGCCGCCTACAAGGAGAAGATCGACGCCAGCTGGGTGCGGGACGAGCTGTGGCAGGTGCGCAACTTCCACCAGGCGTTCGACCACGGCATCGTCGCCGGCATGCTGCAGGCCGGCCTCGGGATGCTGACCAACGGCCGCGGCTGGGGGATCTTCGACCGCCTGCGCACCGAGCCGGGCCACGAGCGGATGCAGCGGCTCGACGATCCGTTCACCGCCGTCGAGCAACCGCCGCCGGTCGCCTTCGACGGCGAGCTGACGTTCGACAAGCTGGCGGACGTCTACCACAGCGGAGCGGCGCACGAAGAGGACCAGCCCTCCCACCTCGTCGTCCACGACACCGACATCTGCATCCATCAGTGCGCCGTCCAGTACGCCAACCCGTGCGAGCGGTTCTGTCCCGCCAACGTCTACGAGATGGTCGACGACAAGGCGTCCCCCACCGGTCGCCGTCTGCAGATCAACTTCTCGAACTGCGTCCACTGCAAGACGTGCGACATCATGGACCCGTACCAGATCATCGACTGGGTGACCCCCGAGGGGGGCGGCGGGCCCAACTACTCCAAGATGTAGCCGCGCCGGTTTCGGATCCGCCGCTCTCGGTGTCTAAGGGGACATGGAGAGCGCGACCGTCTTGCCCCATCCATCCGACTCCTCGACGCCGGCGACGGGACCCGAACGTGCCGATGCCCTCTGGCCGGCGGCCGCGAAGGGGGATCGCGAGGCGGCGAACGAGCTGGCAGCGTGCACCTACCGGTTCGTCTTCGCCGCCCTGTGCAAGCTCGCCGGAGATCGCGAGCTCGCCGCCGATCTGACCCAGGAGACCTACCGCAAGGCGTGGGCGGCACTGCCGCGGTTTCGCGGCGCCAGCGCGGTGAGCAGCTGGCTCTACCGCATCGCCTACACCACCTACCTCAACCACCTGCGACGGCCGGCGCGCATCGAGCCGCTGGACGATCTGCAGGCCGAGCGGCTCTCCGACCCCCAACCCCCACCCGACGACACCGCCGGCCGACGTGAGGCGCAGGAGCGCCTCCGCCGAGCGGTGCGCACCCTGCCCGACGAGCTCGCCTTCGCGGTGACCGCCCGCTACTGGGGCGAGATCCCGGTGCGCGAGATCGCGCTCGAGCAGGGGATCAGCGAGGTCGCGGTCCGCAAGCGCCTGCGCAAGGCGCTCGGACTGCTCGCCTCGACCTTGGAGGAACCGTCGTGAAGCAGGCTCGAGAAGCACAAATGCGAGAGATCGAGGAACAGCTGAAGGCCGTCGAGGCGCCCGCACCCCCCGACGACCTGCTGGAGGCGATCCAGGAAGAGATCGACGATCACCTGCCGGCGACCGCGCGGGGCGGCCGTCGCCCGTGGCGTCTGATCGCCGCCTCGTTGGCGATCGGCGTCATCGGAGGGGCGCTCGGCTATCGACTGCTCGTCGACGGCCCCCAGCCCGGGGATCCCGACGACGCCCAGCCGGAGCGGGCCGCCATCGAGATCGGCGAGCACCGCGGCGACGCCGACGGCGACATCGTCGCCGACGGCGCACCGGAAACAGCGGAGCCGCGG
>JBPEXA010000371.1:0-5100 GCA_052032135.1 Thermoanaerobaculia bacterium
GCGGCTGGTGGCGCTGCTGCAGGTGAGCTACGTCGAGGAGATGCGCGCCGTCCGGCCGCTGCGCGACGGCGCTCGAGCCCTCGGCCGACCGGGGGCGGTCGAGCGGCGCTTCCTGTGGACCAAGGGACCGCTGCAGGTGATGCTCGGTCGCCTCACCGCGTGGTGCGCCGACGTCGTGCTGACGCCGAGCGAGCGCACCGGCGCCGAGATCCGCCGCGACTACGACGTCGAGCGCACGGCGATGCTGCCGAACGTCAAGGCGGCGGTCGCGGCACCGGCCGAGGCCGGCGGCCGGACGCCCGCCGCAGCGTCGACCGGGGAGGCGTCCGCGGAGTCCGACCGGCCCGGCGGCTACTTTCTCTTCGTCGGCCGGCTCCGCATCCGCAAGGGCGTCGAGGTGCTGCTCGACGCCGTGCGGCGCCTGGTCGGCGAAGGAGTGCCGGCACGGCTGGTGATCGTCGGCGACGGCGAGCACCGGCAGGCGATCGAGCGCACCGTCGAAGCGCTCGGCCTGACCGACGCCGTCGAGCTGTACGGGCGGGCGAGCGGTGCCGAGGTGCGGTCGATGCTGCGGCAGTGCCGCGCTCTGGTGGTGCCGTCGACCTACGAAGGGATGCCGCTGGTGATCCTCGAGGCGATGGAGGAGGGGGTGCCGGTGATCGCCAGCGCGGTCAGTGGTATCCCCGAAGTGGTCTCGGATAGAGTCACCGGCTGGTTGGTCCCGGCCGAGGATCCGGCGGCGCTGGCCGCAGCGCTGCGCACTGCGCAGTCGGACGCGGACGAGGCTCGCCGGCGGGGCGCGGCGGGGCGGCAGCGTCTCGACGACCATTTTCGACCGCGCCACGCGGTGAGGAGATGGGAGGAGCTGGTCGCCCCCGAGGTGGGATCGAAGTGAAGGTCGACGACGAGGAACCGCGGAGATGATGGGGCGATCGCTGTTGGTGGTCGGTGCGCTGGCCACCGTCGGACTGCTGGCGACCGGGCTGCTCGGCTACGGCTTGACGACGCCGTACGACGTCGAGGCGCTGTCGACCCATCTGCTGATCGCCGTCATCACCTCGCTGCTGCTGCTGTTCTCCCACTGCTGGATCCTCTTCTACCTCATCGGCACCGGCAAGGTGCTCAAGCAGGCGGTCGCCGAGCACGGTCTCGAGGAGGAGATCGCCGAGGAGACGCGACAGTTCAAGAAGCGGTCCAACCCCGCCCTGATGCTGGCGATGATGCTGGCGATGGCGACCTTCGTCGTCGGCGGCGGGGTGGCCACCGGGGCGATCGACGGCTGGGTGCACGCGGCGCTCTTCTACGGCACGCTGGCGGTGCAGGTGTGGGCGCTGTGGATCGAGTACGAGGTGCTCTCGCGCAACGAGCGACTGATGCGCTCGGTCCATCAGCGCCTCGAGCGGAGCGGGCCGGCGGCCGAGGCCGAGGCGTGAGGAGGCGTCGGCGATGACGGAGCGGAAGATCGTCGTCTCGGGCGCCCGGGCGACCGGTCCGTTGCACCTCGGCAACTATTTCGGGGCGCTCAAGAACTGGGTCGACATCCAGGACCAGTTCGACTGCTACTACTTCGTCGCCGACTGGCATGCGCTGACCACCGACTACTCGGACACCTCCGAGGTCGCCGCCAACGCGCTCGAGGTCGCCGCCGACTGCATCGCCGCGGGGATCGACCCCGAGCGCTCGGTCCTCTTCCTGCAGTCGGCGGTGCCGGCGCACGCCGAGCTGCATCTGCTGTTCTCGATGATCACGCCGCTCGGCTGGCTGGAGCGGGTGCCGACCTACAAGGAGCAGATCCGGCAGCTCGACAACAAGGATCTGGCGACCCACGGTTTCCTCGGCTATCCGGTGCTGCAGACTGCCGACATCCTCATCTACCGCGGCGACATGGTGCCGGTCGGCGAGGACCAGGCGAGTCACCTCGAGCTCAGCCGGGAGATCGCCCGCCGGTTCAACGGGCTGTACGGACCGACGCTGCCGGAGCCGAAGGCGCTGTTCACCCCCGCCGCCAAGGTCCCCGGGCTCGACGGTCGCAAGATGTCGAAGTCGTACGACAACACGATCAACATCGCCGACGCTCCGGACGTCATCCGCGAGAAGTGCAAGTCGATGTTCACCGACCCCCAGCGGCTCCGCCGCAACGACCCTGGACATCCCGAGAGCTGCAACCTTTTCGCCTTCCATCAGCTGGTGTCCCCTCCCGAGGTTCAGGAGCAGGTGGCGCGCGAGTGCCGGCTGGCGCAGATCGGCTGCGTCGACGACAAGCGGCTGATCGCCGACCAGCTGATCGCCTTCCTGGAGCCGATGCGGCTCCGGCGCGAGGAGCTGATCGCCGACCGCGGGGAGCTGCTGGCGACGCTCCGGCGCGGCTCGGAGCGGGCGGCCGAGCGAGCCGAGGCGACCCTCGACGCCGTGCGGGAGGCGATGCAGCTCGACTACGACCGCCTGGTGGGGCGGTCGTGACCACCGTCCCCCGACCGAGCGGCGCCCTCCCCCCCGACTGGCAGGTCGAGCTGCCGCAGTTCGAGGGGCCGCTCGACCTGCTGCTCCATCTGGTGCGCATCAACGAGGTCGAGATCACCGACATCCCGGTGGCGGCGATCTGCGATCAGTTCCACGCCACCCTGGAGCTGATGGAGCAGCTCCACCTCGACATCGCCGCCGAGTACATCTACGAGGCGGCGCAGCTGATCTACCTCAAGAGCCGCATGCTGCTGCCGCGAACGTCGGGCGACGGCGACGACGAGGCGGACGACGACCCGCGCCAGGAGCTGGTCGAGCGGCTGCTGGAGTACCAGCGGATCAAGGAGGCGGCGCAGTCGCTCGCCGAGATCCACAACGTCCGACGGGGCGTCTGGACGCGGCCACGGCAGGAGATCGAGCGCGACGACGAGGGGGTCGATCTCGGCGAGGTGTCGCTCTACGACCTGCTGAGCGCGTTGCGCACCGTGATGGTGCGCTACGACTACGACCATCCCGATCCGATGCACCTGCTCGGCGAGCGGTACTCGGTGCGCGACCAGTTCGATCGCCTGCTCCAGCGGCTCGACCGGCAGCGGCCGCTCGACCTGATCGCCGACCTCCGCACGCGACAGAGCCGCGGCGAGGTGGTGTCGGCGTTCCTCGCCGTCCTCGAGATGGTGCGGCTGGCGGTCGTCCGCCTCCACCAGACGGACGGCGGGGAGATCCTCCTCTACCGCACCGAGCGGGAGGTGAGCGCCGACGAGTTGGAGGCGATCCCGACGTGACCGAGCGGGCCGAGCTCGAAGCGGCGATCGAGGCGATGCTCTTCGTGGCGCCGGAGCCGATGCCCCGCGACCGGCTGCTGGAGGTGTTCGGCAAGCGCGACCGGGCGGCGGCCTCCGAGGCGCTCGACGCCGTGCTCGAGCGCTACGACGGCGGGCCGGGTCGCGGCGTCGTGGCGGAGCAGGTCGCCGGGGGGATCCGCCTCGCCACCCGTCCGGAGCTCCACGCCTACCTGCGATCGATGTTCGACGTCACCGGCCGCAACCGGCTGTCGATGGCGGCGCTCGAGACGCTCGCCATCGTCGCCTACCGACAGCCGATCACCGCTCCCGAGGTGCAGGAGCTGCGCGGCGTCAACTCCAAAGGGGTGCTGTCGACGCTCCTCGAGCACCGTCTGGTGCGACTCGCCGGCAGGCGCAAGGTGGTCGGCAAGCCGTTCCTCTATCGCACCACGCGTGAGTTCCTGGCGCACTTCGGCCTCGAGAGCCTCGACGATCTGCCGCCGCTCGAGGAGTTCGAGGACCTGCTCGGCGTCGATCTCGGCGGTGAGCTGCGACTGCCGCTGGCGGCCGGGGAGGAGGAGTGAGCGAGGAACGGCTGCAGAAGCTGCTGGCGCGCGCCGGGATCGCCTCCCGTCGGGCGAGCGAGACCCTCATCCGGGAGGGGCGGGTGACGGTCAACGGTGCCGTCGCGTCGATCGGCGACCGCGCCGATCCGTCGAGCGACGCCATCAAGGTCGACGGCCGCCGCGTCACCTTCCCCGAGGGGCACCGCTACCTGGTGCTGAACAAGCCGAAGGGCTACATCACGACGCGCAGCGATCCCGAAGGCCGACCGACGGTGATGGACCTGGTGCCACAGGAGCTGCGCCGCCGGCTGATGCCGGTGGGGCGACTCGACTTCCACACCGAGGGGCTCCTGCTGATGACCACCGACGGCGAGTTCGCGCAGCGCATCGCCCACCCGTCGTTCGGCTGTCGCAAGACCTACGCGGTCAAGGTCAAGGGCGCGCCCGACGAGGGGGCGATCGCCCGGCTGCGCCGGGGGATGACGGTCGCCGGGCGGCGCACCCGTCCCGCCCGCGTGCAGCGGATTCATCCGCAGGGTGCCCGTTCCGGCGCCAACACCTGGTGGAGCGTCGAGCTGGGGGAGGGGAGGACGCGGCAGATCCGCGAGATGTTCTTCCGCGTCGGGCACCCGGTGATGAGGCTGCGACGGGTGGGAATCGGGTCGCTGCGCGACAATCGCCTGGCGATCGGCGAGTGGCGCGAGCTGACGCCGGGCGAAGTCGACGCCCTGATGGCCGGCGACGGCGACGGCCGGAAACGGCGGCGTCGGCCGCGGAGGGAGTCGTGACGGCGGCGCCGATCGTCGCCATCGACGGCCCGTCGGGGGTCGGCAAGTCGACGGCGGCACGGATGCTCGCCGACCGGCTCGGGGTGCCGTACCTCGAGACCGGCGCCATGTACCGGGCGCTCGGCTTCCGCGCTCTCCAGCTCGACGTCGATCCCGACGACGCGGCGGCGGTGGGGCGGCTGCTCGACGACTTCGATCTCGACGTCGAGTTCACCGCCGACGGCGAGATCGTGGTGCTGCTCGACGGCGAGGACGTGCGGCCGCACATCCGGGGAGCGGACGTCTCGGACGCCACCTCCCGGGCGTCGGTGCATCCCCATGTGCGCGAGCGGATGGTCGACCTGCAGCGACGCTGGGCGGCGCGCCGCGGAGCGGTGGTCGAGGGTCGCGACATCGGCAGCCGGGTCTTCCCCGACACGCCGTTCAAGTTCTTCTTCGAGGCGGCGCCCGAAGTGCGGGCGGCACGCCGCTTCGAGCAGCTCCGGCAGGCGGGGGAGGCCG
>JBPEXA010000372.1:0-1924 GCA_052032135.1 Thermoanaerobaculia bacterium
GACGACGTCCTCAACGTCTCCGGCCATCGGCTGGGCACCGCCGAGGTCGAGAGCGCGCTGGTCGCCCACCCGGCGGTCGCCGAGGCGGCGGTGGTCGGCTTCCCCCACGACATCAAGGGGACCGGCATCTACGCCTACGTGCTCGTCACGCCCGACTACCAGAGCGCCGACGCCGACGAGCTGGTGGCGACGCTGCGAGAGCAGGTGCGCGAGGCGATCGGGCCGATCGCTACCCCCGACCGCATCCAGATCGCGCCCGGGCTGCCGAAGACGCGCTCCGGCAAGATCATGCGCCGCATCCTGAGGAAGATCGCCGCCGGCGAGACCGACGATCTGGGCGACGTCACCACGCTCGCCGAGCCGGCGGTGGTCGAGCGACTGGTCGCCGCCCACCATGCGGGTGAGGAAAGCAGCGGCTGAGCGATGACTTACGTCGCGCTGTGGACCAGCCTCGTCGTCATCGTGACGGCGTTCGTGCTGTCGCTGCTGCTGTGGCAGCGCCAGCGCGACTTCCGTGCTTTGTTGTTGACCGGGCTGCTGGGCGCCATCGCGGCGCGCTTCCTGCTGCTCGGCGCCCGCGTGGTGTGGGACCTCGACGAGCTGCTGCCCGGGGTCACGGTGGTCGACGTCGGCGTCTGGATCCAGCTGGTGACCGCCGCCTTCGGCCTCGCGGCGGTGGTCGGCCTCGACCGGCTGCTGCGCGACGAGCGCCGTCGCCGCGAAGCGATCGAGCGCGTGCAGCGGGCGCTCGAGGAGGTCAGCTTCGGGCTCGCCAACGTCACCGGCTTCGAGTTCTGCCGCCGGGCGGTCGACCGGGTGAACGACGTTCTCGGCACCGACATCACGCTCATCGGTGAGCTGGTGGCCGGCGACGAGCCGGCGGTCGACGTGGTGGCGATGACCGGCTGGGACGAGGACGAGCCGTTCGTCTATCCGCTGGCGGGCAGCCCGTGCGGCGAGGTTGTCGGCCGCGAGCCGCGCCACTATCCGCGAGATCTGCAGCGTCTCTTCCCCGACGACGATCAGCTCAAGGCGATCGGGGCCGACTCCTACATCGGCGTGCCGCTGGTCGGCGCCGACGAGCGCCCGAGCGGCATCCTGGTGGTGATGAACTACGGTCCGATGGAGGACTCGGCGGTGCTGCTGCCGGCGCTGCGCACCATCGCCGCTCGGGTGCAGACCGAGCTACAGCGCGCCCGCCAGGACGAGGCGCTGCGGCAATCCGAAGCGCGGTTCCGCGAGCTGTTCGAGGAATCCCAGGACGCCCTGGTGATCTCCGACTTCGCGGGCCGGTTGATCGACGCCAACCCCGCCGCGGTGCGACTGTTCGGCTACGAGAGCCGCCGCACCATGGTCGCCGAGTTCCGCTCGCCCGAGCACTACGCCGATCCCGCCGATCGCGACATGGTGCTCGCCCACCTCGAGCGCGACGGCCGGGTGCGCGACTATCCGGTGCCGATCCGGCGCCGCGACGGCGAGGTGATGCAGGGCGTGCTGAACGCCGTCGTCAAACGGGACGCCGACGGCACGCCGCTGGCGATTCGCGGCATGGTGCGCGACGTCACCGAGCAGCGCAAGCTCGAGCAGCAGGTGCTGCGCAGCCAGCGGATGGAGGCGGTGGGAACGATGGCGGGCGGCGTCGCCCACGACTTCAACAACCTGTTGACCGTCATCCAGGGGCAGAGCGAGCTGCTCGCCCTCCAGGTCGAGCCCGGCAGCGAAGAAGCGCAGAGCGTCGAGGAGATCCGCACCGCCGCCAACCGCGCCGCTGCCTTCACCCGCCGCCTGCTGCTGCTCAGCCGGCGGCAGAAGATGTCGCCCCACAGCCTCGATCTCAACCGCATCGTCGACGACCTCGGGGTGCTGTTGGAGAGCGCCATCGGCGGGGAGATCGAGCTGGCGCTCGATCTCGGCGACGGCGTCG
>JBPEXA010000373.1:0-2141 GCA_052032135.1 Thermoanaerobaculia bacterium
TCCAGGGTCGAAGGCGCCGCGCTGCTGGAGCTCGATCTGCACACCGGGCGCACCCACCAGATCCGCGTGCACCTCAAGGCGATCGGTCACCCGCTGATCGGTGACGCCGTCTACGCCGGTCGCCGCTGGCGGTCGGCGCCGCCGGCGGTGGCTGCGGTCGCCCGCCGCTTCGCTCGACCGGCGCTCCACGCCCGGCGCCTCGCCTTCGACCATCCGTTCGACGGCCGGCGGCTGACGGTGAGCGCACCGGTCCCCGACGACCTCCTCGAGCTGTGGACGTCGCTGGGGGGCGAGTGGCCGGCCGCGGCCTGAGGGTTGGCGACCCTGGGGCTCGGCGACCTGGGGCTCAGGCGCCCGCTTCGCTCGACGAGAGCGCGGCGCCGGTCGCCGACGGCTTTTCCTGCTCGGCCTTGTCGTCGGTCGAGCGCTCCGCCTTCGGAGCGGGGCTCGCCGGCTTCGCCTCGGCCTTGCGGCTCGCCGCCTTCGGCTCGGACGCCTCCTGCGGCTGCTGGCCGGTCATCTCGACACGGCCCTTGAAGAAGGCGCCGTCGCCGATCACCATGCCGGGTGAGGAGACGTCCCCTTCGAGGCTGCCGCTGGAGAGGATCTCCACGCTCTCCTTGCCCTGGACGTTGCCGCGCACCTTGCCAGCGACCCGCACCCGGCGCGCCTTGATCTCGCCGTGCACCACCCCCTGCTCGCCGACCGAGACGTCCTGGCTGGGGTGGATCTTCCCCTCCACGGTGCCTTCGATCATGACGTCGGTGTCGCCACCGATCTCGCCGACCACCTTGGCGCCGGTCGCGATCAGTGTCGTCTTCTGGGAACCGGTGCGGGCGGCCGCCGGCTGCCGGTTGGGGGTCGGGCTCGGGGGCATCGAGGGGCGTTCGTCGGATTCGCGACCAAACAGTGCCATGGGGATCTCCTGCGGGGTGAGAGCGGCGGTTGAGGTTGGGAACGGGCGGCTGGTCTCGGGTGCGATCGTCGATGGAGCGGGCAACGGGACTCGAACCCGCGACATCCAGCTTGGGAAGCTGGCACTCTACCAGCTGAGTTATGCCCGCTCAGCGGCGAAAACGTACCACAAAGCGGCCGGGGGCAGAACGGCGAACGAAGCGTTATACTGATTGGGATGTCGGAGCAGACGCCGGACCCCGACCCCGCCGCCGTCTACTTCTTTCCGGATCGGCCGGTGAGCGAGGCGGAGGTGCGCGAGATGCTCCGCTCCGACCTGGTGGCGCCGCGAGCCGACGTCGTCTCCCACCTGCTGCGCTACGCCGATTGGGACGACATCTGGCGCTACACCTCGCGCGAAGAGGTGCGGGAGCTGTTCGCCGACCTCGATCTGCCCGACTCGCTGCGCCAGGCGTGGGCGCGCATGTTGAAGATCGAGCCGGTGCTGTCGTAGCGGCGCCGCCGCGCGGTCACTCTCCGTAGCGCCGGAAGCTGACCTCGAAGAGCCGCGGCCAGTACTTGCCGGTGAGGAAGAACGTCTCCCGCTGAGGGTGGTAGGCGATGCCGTTGAGCACGTCGGCGGCCTCCCGCTCCTGCGGGGTCAGCAGCGTCGCGGCGTCGATCACCGCCCGCACCGCTCCCGTGGCGGGATCGATGCGGACGATCTGATCGGTACCGAAGACGTTGGCGTAGAGCCACCCTTCGGCGCACTCCAGCTCGTTGATGCGGTCGAGCGGACGCCCGCGCACGGTCACCGTCAGCTGCCGCAGCGGGACGAAGCTCTCCGGGTCGCGAGCGACCAGCCGGTCGGTGCCGTCGCTCATCCACAGCACCCTGCCGTCGTAGCACAGCCCCCACCCCTCGCCGTCGTAGGCCCACTCGTCGATCGGTCGCAGGTCGTCGAGGCGGTAGACCAGCGCCCGTCCCTCCCGCCAGGTGAGCTGCACCAGGCGATCGTCGACCCGCGCCAGCCCCTCGCCGAACAGATCGTCGTCGAGCCGATGGCTGCGGAGCACCGTGCCGGTCTCGATGTCGACCTCGCGAAGCTCCGACGCGCCGTAGCGTCCGGTGCTCTCGAGCAGCCGGTGGTCGTGCCAGATCAGCCCCTGGGTGAAGGCGGCCGGATCGTGGCGGTGGGCGGCGATCACCTCGGCGCGGAGCCGTTCGATCGTCCCGTCGCCGGCCGG
>JBPEXA010000374.1:0-2197 GCA_052032135.1 Thermoanaerobaculia bacterium
CAGCCGCAGGCGCCGGCTCCCGGCGAGGTGATCTACGCCGACGACGCCGGCGCCGTCTGTCGGCGGTGGAACTGGCGGGAGGCGGCGCGCACCCGCCTGCGAGCGGAGACCACCGATGCGATCCTGGTGGTCGAAGCGCTGCCGCCGGTGACCGGCGACGAGCTCCAGGTCGCGCTCGACGAGCTGGCGTCGCGGGTGACGGCGAGCTGTGGCGGTCGCTGCGAGACGGCGGTCTTCGGTTGAGGCGGTGACCGCCGCGGCGGCTGGTACGCTCTCCCGCTCACCGGAGAGGAGAGGCTCGATGCGCAGATGCTCGGTTGGGTGGGTGTGGCTTTCGATCGCCGCGGCGTTCGTCGAACCCGCCGGCGCCGGCATCGACGATCTGCTCACCGAAGCGCTCACCTTCCGCAACGTCGGGCCGTCGCGGGGCGGCCGGTCGACCGCCGTCGCCGGCGTCCCCGGCGAGCCGTTCACCTTCTACATGGGGACCACCGGCGGCGGGGTATGGAAGACGACCAACGCCGGCACCAGCTGGTTCAACGTCTCCGACGACTTCTTCGGCGCGCCGTCGATCGGCGCCGTGGTGGTGGCGCCCTCCGATCCCAATGTCGTCTACGTCGGCACCGGCTCCGGATGTCCCCGCGGCAACGTGATGAACGGCGACGGCGTCTACCGGTCGACCGACGCCGGTCGCAGCTGGAGTCACGTCGGCCTCCCCGACGCCGGGTTGATTCCGCGCATGGCGGTCGATCCCCGCGATCCCGACGTCGTCTTCGCCGCGGTGCTCGGTGACATCTTCGACGACTCCGAGGAGCGCGGCGTCTATCGGTCGCGGGACGGCGGCGCCAGCTGGGAGGCGGTGCTCCAGGTGTCCGAGCGCACCGGGGCGGTCGATCTCGTCGTCAACCCCCGCAACCCCCGCGAGCTCTACGCCGCGATGTGGACCGCCCGCCGGACGCCGTGGACGCTCGTCGACGGCTCGGACGAGGGGGGCGTCTGGAAGTCGACCGATGGCGGCGACAGCTGGACGCGGCTGACCGCGGGGCTGCCCGGCGGCGAGCTCGGCCGCATCGGCCTCGCGCTGTCGCCCTCCTGCCCCCAGCGGGTGTGGGCGCAGGTCACCACGCCCGACGACGAGGGGGGACTGTTCCGCAGCGACGACGGCGGGGACAGCTGGCAGCGGGTCAACGACGAGCGCAAGATCCAGGTTCGCGCCTGGTACTACACACATCTCGAGGCCGACCCCCGCGACCCCGACACCGTCTACTCGATCGGCCTGCGGTTCTGGAGATCGGTCGACGGCGGGCGGACGTTCGAGCGCATCTCGACCCCGCACGGCGACAACCACGCGCTGTGGATCAACCCGGACGACCCGTCGATCCTGATCGAGGCCAACGACGGCGGCGCCAACGTCAGCCTCGACGGCGGCGCGTCATGGTCGACCATCTACAACCAGCCGACCGCGGAGATCTACCGGCTGACGGTCGACGACGGCTTCCCCTATCGCCTCTACGGCGCCCAGCAGGACAACACGTCGATCAGCGTGCCGGCGTGGAGCGCCGGCGGCATCTCGCCGCGCCAGGAGTGGTGGCTGGCGGGCGGCGGCGAGAGCGGCGACATCGCCGTCCACCCCGAGCGGCCGGAGGTGATCTACAGCGGCAACTACATCGGCCTCATCGAGCGCTGGGATCGGTCGACCGACGAGCGGCGGGGGGTGATGGTCTATCCCGAGCTCGCCGACGGCGTCCCCCCCAACGAGCTGACCTACCGCTTTCAGTGGAACGCGCCGATCCGGCTCTCGCCCCACGACCCCGACACCCTCTACCAGGCGTCTCACCGCGTCCATCGATCCCGCGACGGGGGGCAGAGCTGGGAGACGATCTCGGACGATCTGACCTACGACGACGAGTCGAAGCAGGAGCTCCCTGGTGGGCCGATCCAGCACGACGACACCGGCGTCGAGGTCTACGGCACGATCTTCGCCTTCGAGCCGTCGCCGCTCGAGCCGGGCCTGCTGTGGGCGGGCAGCGACGACGGCCGCCTCCACCGCTCGCGCGACGACGGTGCCTCCTGGCAGGAGGTTACCCCTCCCGACCTGCCGCCCGACAGCACGATCAACATGATCGAGCTCTCCCCCCACGACGCCGGCCGCCTCTACCTGGCGATCCATCGCTACCGCGTCGGCGACAATCGCCCC
>JBPEXA010000375.1:0-1815 GCA_052032135.1 Thermoanaerobaculia bacterium
GGCGCGCGAACGGCGCCGCCGCCGCCGCCACCTCCCCGACGTCGAGCTGGAGCAGCCACTGCCCGCTCCCCGGATCGAAGCTGCGGCCCGCCTCGCGGACCACCACCTGGTCGCCGTCGGCGAGGATGCGCACCGCGGCGAGGTCGCGGCCGGCCGGCAGATCGCGGCGCAGCTGCTCGAGCGCCCGGCGGACCCGCCGCACCGGGACCCCGGCGTCGATCAGCGCCTGGGCGGTGCGCAGCACGACCAGGTCCTGGAACCGGAACCGGTAGCGGTTGCCGGGCCCGCGCTCCGGCTCGACGAAGCCGGACCGCACCCAGTACCGGAGACGCCCCTCGGGAACGTCGAGCAGGCGCAGGATCTGCCGCGTCGGGAATCCGCCGGCAGCCGTCATCGCTTCCACGTCGCTCGCCGCCTACTTGCCGCCCGATCCCGCCTTCTTCTTGCGCGAGCCGGAGGCGGCCCGCTTCGGCCGCTTCTCCGCCTTCTTCCCCTCCGCCGCCTCCCCCTCGCCGAGGCTCGACTTGAGCGCCTCCATCAGGTCGATCACCTGCGCCTTCGGCGACTCCTCCGGCGGCGCGACGATCTCCTCGCCCTGCACCTTGCGCTCGATCAGCTCGAGCACCTGGTCGCGGACCTCGTCGCGATAGGGGGTGGGGTCGAACCCTTCGGCGGCGCTCTGCTCGACGAGCTGGCGGGCGAGATCGAGCTCCGCCTTGCTCACCTTCGCCTCCCCCATCGGCACCTCGTCGAAGGAGCGGATCTCGTCGGCGAAGCGGAGCTGCTGCATGATCAGGCCGTCCTCGAACGGCCGCAGGAGCACCAGGTAGCCCTTGCCGCGAGCGGTGTAGCGCGCGAGCGCCGCACGCTCGGTGTCGCGCATCACCTTCGACAGCAGCGTGTACGGCTTGTCGCCGCCCTGCCCCGGGCCGAGGTAGTACGACTTCTCGAAGTAGATCGGATCGACCTCGCTGAGCGGCACGAACTCGGTGATCTCGATCGCGTTCGTCGACTCCGGCTGCAGCACCTTGAGCTCCTCTTCGGTGAAGAGGACATACTGCCCCTTGGCGAACTCGTACCCCTTGGAGAGCTCACTCCTCTCCACGAAGCGGTCGTCGGTCGGGCAGTAGTACTGGTACTTGACCCGCGTCCCGCACTCGGCGTGGACCATGTTGAAGCGCACGCTGGTCGAGCTGTCGCCGGTGCTGTAGAGCTTGACCGGGATCGCCACCAGGCCGAAGGAGATCATTCCTGAACCGAGCGGTCGTGCTGGCATCCGTCGACCTTAGCATAAGGTCTGATAAACAAACGACTTTCGATGACGCCGAAACGCGACAAGGATCACCTCGAGCCGTACCGCAGCAAGCGGGCCGCCGGCGGCACGCCGGAGCCGTTCGGCAGCGGCGAGGTCGCCCGCCCGGGGCTGTTCGTGGTCCAGAAGCACTCCGCCCGCCGCCTTCACTACGACCTGCGGCTGGAGATGGAAGGGGTGCTGCGGTCGTGGGCGGTGCCCAAGGGGCCGTCGCTCGATCCGGCCGAGAAACGGCTGGCGGTGCAGACCGAGGACCACCCGCTCGAGTACGGCGACTTCGAGGGCGTCATCCCCGAGGGCAACTACGGCGCCGGCGCGGTCATCCTGTGGGACCGCGGCCCCACCGTCCACCACCTCGACCCGGTCGAGGGGACGCGCGAGGGCAAGCTGCTCTTCGAGCTGCGCGGCTACAAGCTGCGTGGCATGTGGACGCTGGTCAAGACCTCGCGCGGCGACAACGAATGGCTGCTGATCAAGAAGCCGGACGCCGAGGCGACCGGCGA
>JBPEXA010000376.1:0-1756 GCA_052032135.1 Thermoanaerobaculia bacterium
GCCGGCGGCGACGCCGCCGGCGGTGCGGTCGACGCTGATCCGAGGGCGGGACGGCGTGGTCGAGGAGGTCGATCGTCTCGCCGACGAGACCGTCTACGCGCTCGCCTGGATCGACGGCCGCCTATGGGCGGGAACGGGTGTCGAAGGGCGCGTCTACTCGCTGTGGCGCGACGGCCTCAGTCTCGAGGCGTCGGTGGCCGACCGCCAGGTGATCGCGCTGTTCGGTGGGGAGCGGCCGTCGCTGGTGACCACCAACGCCGCGGCGGTCCATCGGGTCGTCGACGGAGCGGATGCCCCGGGTGCGTACGTCAGCAAGCCGCTCGACGCTCGCGCCGCCGCCACCTTCGGCACGCTGCGATGGCTCGGCGTCGCCGACGACGAGACCGCGTTGCGCTTCTCGGCCCGCAGCGGCTCGAGCTCGCGCCCCGACAAGACGTGGAGCGACTGGAGCGAGCCGTCGTCGGGCCGCGAGGTCGACCTCACCGCGCTCCCCACGGGACGCTATCTCCAGTGGCGGGTCGAGGTGGGGCCGCTGGCGGGAGCGGAAGCGCGCGTCGCGGCGGTCGAGATCTCCTACCGCCAGAGCAATCGCCGGCCGCGGATCGGCGCCTTCGTGGCGTTGCCGCCGGGCCAGGTGCTGGTCCCCGCCTCCTTCAACCCCGCCGACCAGGTGTTCGAGCCCGCTCATCCCAACCGCGACGGCATCTTCACGCGACTGGAGCCGGCGTCTCCGGCCGACAACGGCCGCTGGAAGACGCTGTGGCGGAGGGGGTACCGGACCCTCCGATGGGAGGCCGAGGACCCCAACGACGACGACCTCGAATACGCCCTGCACTTCCGGCCGGAGCGGTCGGGCGCCGACGACTGGCTGCCGCTCGCCGCCGAGCTCGACGAGCCCCATTACGGCTTCGACGCCACGGTGCTGCCCGACGGTGTCTACCGCTTCCGGCTCACCGTTAGCGACATCGCCGACAACCCTCCGGGCGAAGGTGCCACCGAGGGGCGCGTGTCGGCGCCGGTCACCATCGATCACTCGCCGCCCGAGCTGGTCGACACCGCAGGGACGATCGAGGTCGTCGATCGGTGGAGTCCGATCCGCAGCGCCGAGATCAGCTTCGACGCGCAGGCGTGGCGGCCTGCCCGCGCCGTCGACGGCCTGCTCGACGGTCGTACCGAGCAGCTCGAGATCGAGGTTCCCGCCGAAGCGCGGCTGGTGCTGCTGCGGGTGATGGACGCCGCCTTCAACACCATCACCTTCGACCTCTCCGGCAGGGTTCGCTGATGGCGAAGAGGGTCGCGGTCTACGCCGGCTCGTTCGATCCGATCCACAACGGGCATCTCGACATCGTCGAGCGCTGCCGGACGGTCTTCGACGAGACGATCGTCGCGGTGCTCAACAACGACGAGAAGCAGGAGACCTTCTCGGCCGACGAGCGGGTGGCGATGATCGCCGCCGAGCTCGCCGCCTACGACGACTGCCGCGCAGAGAGCTTCTCCGGTCTGCTGGTCGATTTCATGGAATCGGTCGGCGCCAGGACGATCGTCCGCGGCCTGCGCGCGGTGTCGGACTTCGAGTACGAGTTCCAGATGGCGCTGATGAACCGCCGCCTCAACCCCGACGTCGAGACGGTGTTCATGATGCCGCGAGAGGATTACATCTACCTCTCGAGCCGGCTGGTCAAGGAGGTCTTCTTCCTCGGTGGCGATCTGCGGGGCCTGGTGCCGGAACGGGTGCTGGACGCTCTCGGCCGGGTGC
>JBPEXA010000377.1:0-2584 GCA_052032135.1 Thermoanaerobaculia bacterium
ACAGGGCAACTTCTACCGCGGCGGCGCGATCCAGATGCCGATGGTGGTGTGGCTCTACGGCGAGCAGGTGTCGCCGCGGCCGAGCTTCCCGGCGGAGACCTCTCGCGAGGAGCTCGAGCGCATCGCCCGCTGGTTCGACCTCGCGGCGCGGCCGCCGGCGGTCGACTGGCCGTCGACCCTGTGGCAGCTGCCGGTGGTCGACCTGATCGAGGCGAGCGGCGGCGATCCCGGCTTCTTCGCCGAGGCGGTCCGCCGCCTGCCCGACGATCCAGCGTGGTACGAGGGCGGTCTCTACCACGACGACGAGGGGTTCGCGGTGCCGGCGCTGTGGGTCAACTCCTGGTACGACCTCGGGGTGTCGCCCAACCTCGAGCTCTACCGCCATGTGCGCGAGAACGCCGATGCCGAGGTGCGCGATCACCAGTACATGATCGTCGCCCCCTCCGCGCACTGCGCCATGTACCGGCTGACCGATCCGCTGGTCGTCGGCGAGCGCAACATGGGGACGGTCGACTTCGGCTTCGACGACATCGTCTTCGATTTCCTCGACCGCTTCCTGCTGCCGCAGAGCCCAGCCGACGCCGAGCGCTACGACCGCACCACCCCGCGGGTGCGCTACTTCGCCATGGGCGACGCCCCCGGGAGCGGCTGGAAGACGGCTGCGGACTGGCCGCCGGCCGCCCGCTCGATGACGCTCTATCTCGGCAGCGACGAGGGGGCCAACAGCCTCTTCGGGGACGGCGTGCTGCTCGCCGAGCCGGCGGCCGACGGCGCCGACCTCGACCGCTTCACCTACGACCCGATGGTGCCGGTGCCGACCCGCGGCGGCAACTTTTGCTGCCTCGGCGGCGAGCCCGAGGGCGCCTTCGACCAGCGGCCGGTCGAGGCGCGGCAGGACGTGCTGGTCTACACCTCGGCGCCGTTCGAGGAGGCGGTCGAGGTCGCCGGCTTCGTCGAGGTGGTGCTCTACGTCGGCTCCGACGCGCGCGACACCGACTTCACCGTCAAGCTGATCGACGTCGACACCGAGGGGCGCGCCTTCAATCTCGACGACGCGATCCTGCGCGCCCGCTACCGCGACGGCTTCGACCGCGAAGTGTGGATGACCGACGGCGAGGTCTACGAGATCCGCCTCGGCCCGCTGTCGACCGCCAACGTCTTCGCCGCCGGCCACCGGCTGCGGATCGAGGTGTCGAGCAGCAACTTCCCGCGCTACGACCGCAACCTCAACACCGGCGGCAACAACTGGGACGAGACCAAGGGGGTGGTCGCCCACAACACCGTGCACCACTCGGCGCGCTATCCGTCCCGGATCGTGCTGCCGGTCGTCGACGACTAGTCGTCGGGTGCCCGCGGCGGGCCCGGGTCGGGGGCAGCGCTAGCGCAGCCGCGCCCCCTTGCCGTCGAGCCGATAGAACGTCATCGGCCCGGTCACCGACGCGGGATCGAACGGCTCGCCCTTCTCCTCCGCCAGGTGCGCCAGCCAGCCGCGGGCGCGCTCCTCGTCCATCTCGATCTTGGAGAAGAAGCCCTCCGCCACCACCTCGCGGCCCTTCGCCGCGACCGGGAAGACGATGACGTCGTCGTCGACCTTGAAGCGGATCGTCTCTTGAGACTGCGCCTCCAGGATGTCGATCCAGCACCCCTTCATCGGGCAGACGTCGTCGACCAGCCCCTCGACGCGGACGTGGCGACCGACCCACGACTCCGGGTCGGCGAGTAGATCGGCGATGCGGATCGAACTCTCGAGCTCGAGCGGTGCGCCGAAGTCCTCGGCGGTCGAGGGGATCGCCAGCGGCAACAGGAGCAGGCAGAGCCAGGCGGTGCGTCGCATCGCTCGATTCTACCGACCCTGGGCGGGCCACCGGGCCGGTGCGCGGCCGCGCTACGGCGCCGGGTAGAGCGTCGGCGCCCCCGGCCCGACCGGCAGCCCGAGCGCGAACACCCACAGGTAGAAGAGCGCCATCCAGCCGATCAGGAACGTCACCGAATAGGGGAGCATGGTGGCGATCATGGTGCCGATGCCGAGGTCGCGCTTGTAGCGCGTCGCCACCGCCAGGATGAGACCGAAGTAGCTCATCATCGGGGTGATGATGTTAGTCGACGAGTCGCCGATCCGGTACGCGGCCTGGATCACCTCCGGGCTGTAGCCGATGGTCATCAGCATCGGCACGAAGATCGGCGCGGTGACCGCCCACTGGGCGCTGGCGGAGCCGAGCATCAGGTTGACGAAGCAGCACATGAGGATGAACGGCACGAAGACCAGCGGGTTGTCGAGCCGCATCGCCACCAGCGCGTCGGCGCCCAGCACGGCGAGGATCCGCCCCAGCCCGGAGTAGGCGAAGAAGGCGACGAACTGGGCGGCGAAGAAGACGAGCACGATGTAGAGGCCCATGCTGCGGATGGCGCCCGCCATGGCGTCGATGACGTCGCGGTCGTTCTTCATCGAGCCGGTGACGCGGCCGTAGACGAAGCCGGGGATGACGAAGAAGATGAGGATCAGCGTCACCACGCTGCGCAGCATCGGGCGGAACGCCTCCGGCCCGGTGGCGAGCGGGTCGGGGTTGCGCAGGATCCCCCAGCC
>JBPEXA010000378.1:0-3455 GCA_052032135.1 Thermoanaerobaculia bacterium
TCGACGCGATCGTCGTCTGCACGGTCACCGGCTCGACGCAGGCGGGGATGATCGCCGGCTTCGCCCTCGACGGCCCCACGGGGCGGCGCGTGATCGGCATCGATGCCTCGGCGACCGTCGCCCGGGCGCGCGAGCAGGTGGAGCGGATCGCCCGCCGCACCGCGGCCGCCGTCGGCCTCGGCCGCGAGCTCGCCGACGAGGAGATCGTTCTCGTCGACGGCTATCACGCCGGTTGCTACGGGGTGCCCGACGAGGCGACGCTCGACGCCATCCATCTCGCCGCCCGCACCGAGGGGATGCTGACCGACCCGGTCTACGAGGGGAAGTCGATGGCCGGTCTGATCGGGCTGGTGCGCGACGGCACGCTGGCGGCCGGCAGCCGGGTGCTCTACGCCCACCTCGGCGGGCAGCCCGCGCTCTCCGCCTACGCCGCCGTCCTGTAGCGCCGCTGCATAGGCGGGGCAGGGCCGCTGTGTTAGGTTCGATCGCAGTAGGGAAACGAGTCGATGGGGCCGTGCGCGGATCGCGATCCGGGCAGCGATGGCTGCTATCCGGGCGAGTTGGCGGCAGCTCCGTCGCGAACCAAGGGAGACGCACGTATGGACAGAAGGACCTCGAAGCTCCTCGGGATCTTCGCCCTCGCCGCTCTCGTCGCCTTCGGCCCCGCCGGCTTCGCTCAGGAGAGCGAGCCGATGGAGGAGGCCGAAGAGGCGATGGAGGAGATGGCCGACGAGGCCAAGGACGAGATGCAGGACGCCGCCGGTGAGGCCGAGAACGCCATGAACGAGGCCGAGGAGGCGATGGAAGAGATGGCCGACGAGGCCGGAGACGAGATGGAGGACGCCGCCGGTCAGGCGGAGGAGGCGATGGAGGACGTCGCCGACGCCGCCGAAGAGGCGGTCGACGAAGCGGAAGAAGCGTTCAGCGACGTCATCGTCGTCACCGGTAGCCGCGCCCAGCCGCGGTCGGTGACCGAGTCGATGGTGCCGGTCGACGTCATCTCCTCGGAGGACTTCGTCAACCAGGGCGACACCGACGTCAGCAACCTGCTGCGGACGCTCGCCCCCTCCTACAACGTCAACACCCAGCCGATCTCGGACGCCGCCACCGTGGTGCGGCCCGCCAACCTGCGCAACCTGGCGCCCGACCACACGCTGGTGTTGATCAACGGCAAGCGCCGGCACCGCGCGGCGGTGATCTACTGGCTCGGTAACGGCGTCGCCGACGGCGCCCAGGGCCCCGACATCTCGGCGATCCCGGCCATCGCGCTGCGCCAGGTCGAGGTGCTGCGCGACGGAGCGTCGGCGCAGTACGGCTCCGACGCCATCGCCGGCGTGATGAACTTCATGCTCAAGGACGCCAACAGCGGCGGCATGGTCGAGCTCAAGACCGGCGGCTTCACCGCCGGCGACGGCGACGTCAGCTCGGTGGCCGCGAACTTCGGGCTGCCGCTGGGCGAGAACGGCTTCTTCAACGTCACCGTCGAGGCGGGGCAGACCGATCCGACCGATCGCAGCGTCCAGCGCGACGACGCCGCCGGGCTGATCGCCGCCGGCAACACGGCGGTCCGCAACCCGGCGCAGATCTGGGGATCCCCCGAGATCGAGGACGACGTCAAGCTGTGGGCCAACTTCGGCCACCTGATGGACAGTGGCAACCAGTTCTACGGCCACGCCAACTACGTGACCAAGAAGGTGACCGGCGGCTTCTACTTCCGCAACCCGAACACCCGCGGTTCGGTGTTCTCGGCCGACGGCGGCGAGACGCTGCTGATCGGCGATCTGCTCGACGCCCAGGACGGCGTGCTCGACGGCTCCGCCGGCTGCCCGGTGGTGACGGTCACCAACAACGTTCCCGACCCGGTGGCGCTGCAGGAGGTGTTCGACAACCCGAACTGCTTCTCGTTCCAGGAGCTGTTCCCGGGCGGCTTCACCCCGAACTTCGGCGGCGACGTCACCGACAACTCGATCGTGCTCGGCATGCGCGGCCAGACCAACAACGGTCTCGCGTGGGACGCCAGCGTCAGCAACGGCTCCAACGAGGTCGACTTCTTCATCTTCAACACCGTCAACGCGTCGCTGGGTCCCGACACCCCGACGTCGTTCGACCCCGGCCTCTACGAGCAGGAGGAGCTGAGCGTCAACTTCGACGTCTCGTACGCGCTCAACAACAACACCAACATCGCCGGCGGCGTCGAGTGGCGCGAGGAGGAGTTCACGATCGGCATCGGGCAGCTCGAGTCGTACCAGATCGGCCCGCTCGCCGAGCAGGGCTTCAGCGCCGCCTCCAACGGCTTCCCCGGCTTCGGTGACATCGCCGCCGGCAGCTGGTCGCGCAGCAACTGGGCGGTCTACGGCGACATCGAGTTCAACGGCGACGACGATCGTTGGACGATCGGCACGGCGCTGCGCTTCGAGGACTTCGAGGACTTCGGCACCACCACCAACGGCAAGCTGTCGGGCCGTTACAAGGTCAACGACAACTTCCAGCTGCGCGGCAGCTGGAGCACCGGCTTCCGCGCGCCGACCCCCGGCCAGTCCAACGCCTTCAACGTCTCGACCGAGTTCGACCTGGTGCTGATGGACCTGGTCAACAACGGCACCATCCCGCCGAGCTCGCGGGTCGCGCAGCTGCGCGGCGGCACGCCCCTGGTGCCCGAGGAGTCGGTCAACACGGCGCTCGGCGCGGTGATCGAGAACGGCCCGTTCTCGGTGACCATCGACTTCTTCAACATCGAGCTCTCCGATCGCCTGGCGGTGACGCAGCTCTTCTCGCTGACGCCGCAGGAGGTCGCCGACCTCATCGCCGAGGGCGTGACCAGCGCCGGCAACCTCCAGAACTTCCGCTTCTTCACCAACGACTTCGAGACCGAGACCGAGGGCTTCGACGTCGTGGCGACCTGGACGCCGACCACCATGGACGGCCGCACCAGCTTCAGCTTCCTGTTCAACAACACCGACACCACCGTCACCAAGTTCAACCCCGCGACCCTCGACGCCACCCGCATCCGCGAGCTGCAGGAGGGTCTGCCGTCGACGCGCTACACCCTGACCGCCAACCACCGTCAGGGCCGGATGCGCTACCTCGGCCGGCTGAGCTACTACGACGACTGGTTCGACTCCGAGGACGGCAACGTCTACAGCGGCGAGCATCTCGTCGATCTGGAGGCCGCCTTCGACGTCAACGACGCGCTGACCGTGATTCTCGGCGGCCAGAACGTCTTCGACACCTACCCGGAGGAGAACCCGGGTGCGCGGTCGGGCGTCGGCAACCTCTACAGCCAGTTCTCGCCCTTCGGCTTCAACGGCGCGTTCTGGTACGTCCGTCTGCAGTACCGCTTCGGCTCCGAGTACTAGTCGACGCGGTCGCGGCGAACTCCTCGGCCCCCGCTCCGGCGGGGGCCGTTGTTCGTGCTGCGCTAGCATCGGGGGGATGAGGCCGTTCGGAGGGGCGCG
>JBPEXA010000379.1:0-7663 GCA_052032135.1 Thermoanaerobaculia bacterium
AGCCTCGGCCTAGTAGGCAACGGCCTCCTCGCAGTTCGGCGCCTCGAAGACGAAGGCCTCGACGTCTTCGCCGTAGAGGAAGCCTGGGCCGATGGTGAAGCGCTCCGAGTCGATCGAGACGAAACCCGGGGGTGATTCGATCGCCGCGGGCCGGTTGACGTACCCGAGAAGCTTCGCCCGCACCGTGAGTCTCTTCTCTTCGCAGCGCATCCAGACGGAAACGCTCGTCGGTCCGGTCACGAGGTGCTTGCGCTTGTATTTGACCTGGGCACTCCACTCCCCGTCCGGCGAGTTCCAGATGCCATAGGTCTGGGCGCCGCTCAGCTCGTTGAGGCGCACGAGCAGAGCGATTCCAACCAGCACCGCGCCGATCACGATTCGCTTTCTCGTCGTCACTCGACCGCTTGCCTTCCAGCCGGGCCGATCCTAGCGCCTTGCATCGCGATTCTCGTGGTGCACCGGGCCAGGATGACGCTGCCGACCGCAGGGGGCGTGGTCGTGCCAACGCCAGGCGGTAGCATCCGCGAGCAGCGAAGGAGCGAAACGAAGGCGGCGGTGAGAATGCTGGCGCTGGAGCCCTGATGCCGATGAGACCCACGACCCGCAGATCGACGATCCTGGCGACCACCGCAGTGACGGTGGTCCTTGCGGCCTCTCTCGCGCAGGGCGAAGAACAAACGTTGTTCGGGGCGGAGGATTGGCCCGGCTGGCGCGGTCCCGAACGCGATGGAACCGCTCTGGGGTTCGCGGTGCCGGAGGTCTGGCCCGAGGAGCTGCAGCGGCGCTGGAGGGTGCGCGTCGGTGCGGGGTACTCCGCCCCGGTGGTCGCCGGCGACAGGGTCTTCGTCCACTCTCGCGAGGAGGGGCACGAGGTGGTGCGCGCCCTGGAGCTGTCCAGTGGCGAGGTCGTGTGGGACCAGCGCTACGCCGTGGCCTTCAACCCGCGGATGGGCTCGGGTCGCCATGGGCCGGGTCCCAAGGCGACCCCCGCCCACGACGGAGAGAGGCTGTTCACGACGGGCATCACCGGCGTGCTCTCGGCCTGGGCGGCCGACAGCGGAGCGCTGTTATGGCGCGAGGATTTCGCGGATCGCTTCAAGAAGACACTGCCGCACTTCGGCGCGGCGGCATCGCCACTGGTGATCGGTTCTCGGGTCGTCTCGAACTTCGGCGGCAAGGACGGTGCCGTGATCGCCTTCGACGTCGAGACCGGCGACGAGATCTGGGCGAGCTCCCCCGACGGGGCGAGCTATGCGTCCGCGATCGTCACCGCTTGGGGTGGCTCGCAGCAGGTCGTGACGATCAGCGCGGAGGGGGTCGTCAGCTTCGACGTCGACACCGGTCGGCCCGGGTGGCGCTACGCCTTTCCACAGTCGATGGTGCATCACAACATCGTCACCCCGTTGTCGGTCGGCGACCTGGTGGTGATCAGCGGCAAAGGCCGCGGGATCACCGCGCTGCGGGCCTCGAGCGGCGGTGACGGGTGGTCGGTCGAACCGGCATGGCAGATCGACTCGCTGGCGATGGACATGAGCTCACCGGTGCAGAGCGAGGGCCGCATCTACGGTCTCTCCCACCGAGACAAGGGCCGGATCTTCAGCCTCGAGGCGGCCACCGGCGAGATTCTGTGGACCGGCCCCGGGCGAACGGGGCAGTACGCGTCGCTCCTCGTCGTGGACGGGGCGATTCTCGCCCTCACGGGATCGGCCGAACTGATCGTGCTGAGCGACAGCGGCGACGGCTACGACGAGCTGGCGCGCTATGCGGTCGCGGAGACCCCCACCTGGACCCATCTCGTTCCCGTCGACGGAGGCGTGCTGGTCAAGGACCAGGACCACCTGTCGCTGTGGAGCTGGTTCGGAGGTCGGTGACGTGCTACGTTTCCCGCCCGCAGCATCTCGGATCTCGTGAACGCGACACGCAACCAGCGGAGGTAGCGCATGCAACGGATGCGATCGGCAGTATTGGCGTTGTTGACCCTCGCGGCTGCTCCCGCCGCCGCCGGTGGTTGGTATGTGCAAGCCTTCGTCGGGGCGAACACCGCGGACGATCTCCAGTTCAACGTCGATGCCGGCACCTTCGAGACGGCGCTCGACGACGGGTACGTCTGGAGCATCGGGGGCGGGTACCAGTTCCGAAACTTTCGCTTCGACGGCGAGTTGGACACCCCCCGCGAGACCGACGTCACCGTCCACCGTCTCAACGGAGTCGATCAGGCCGGATCCCGCGGTGACGTTCAATCGGAAGCCGGCATGGGCAACATCGTCTACGACTTCAACCGGGACCAGCGAGTGTCCCCCTTTGTCGGCGCCGGGATCGGCTGGGCGGAGATCGAGCTGACCGACTTCGGCACCGACGAGAACCCCGACTTCCTCAGTGCGGAGGACACCCTGTTCGCGTGGCAGATCCTCGCCGGCGTGGGGATCGACATCGACGAGCGCTGGATCGTCGACGTCAGCGCGCGCTACTACGCCACTGCGAAGGGCGAGTTCGAGACGGCGCCGGCCGACGGCGGACAGCGCATCGAGGTCGATTACTCCGCGGTCAGCCTCACCGTCGGCTTCCGCTACAACTTCTGAACAGCCGGCCGGGGAACGCCTTCACGGCGTAGCCGTCTGCAGAATAGGGCTTGACCGCCGCTGCTCGTGGCGGCGAGCCTCGCGAAAACTCGGAGGGGGCGAGGTCCTACGAGGGCAGGTTCATCCGGCGCAACAAGTCGCGATAGCGCGGCTCGCGGCGCACCGGCTCCGTGAACGGGTAGACGTTGAACAAGGTCAGATCCGGCTCGCGGTCCTCGTAAGCCCGTTCGAGAAGGTCGATCACCTGATCCATCTCGCCGAGGCCCAGATGAACGTAGGCGATGAACGCCGACATCACGTACTGTTGCGCGGCACGTTCCGTCAGTGACCGAATCACCGCCCGCGCTTCGTTGTGCTGCCCAGCCACCGCATAGAGGTAGCCGAGCGATGCAGCCGCCCACGAGCTCTCGGGCACCAAAGCGGTGAACTGTTCGAGTTCCGCGATGGCTGCCTGGCGCCGTCCCATCTGCTCCAGGGTCATCGCGGAGACCCAATGCCCGACGAGGAAGGACGGGTCCTGCGCCTTCGCGACTGCGGCCAGCTCCAGCGCGCTTTCGTTCTGTCCCAAGCAATAGTGCCCCACCGCCAAGCCGCTGGTCGTGCGCGCCGCGAGAGGGTCGAGCTCCCGCGCCCGACGCATCGAGGCGAGGGACTCGTGGAGTCGACCCACGCGGAAGAGGTAGATGCCGTAGGCGTAGTGGGGTTCCGAGGTTCCCGGGCTCAGTCCGATCGCTGCCTGCAATTCTCTTTCCGCGCCGACCCAGTCCCATTCGGAGATCAGCAGCGCCATCCCGAGCGAGATGCGGGCCGTCGCTAGAGTGTCGTCCAGCTCCACCGCCTTCGAGGCCGCGGCAAGCGCTTTGGGCCCGGCCACTCTTGCAGGGAGGACGCTGAAGGCAGCCAGCGTCGAGTAGGCGCGGGCCACTCCGGCGTGGGCGGCTGCGAAGCTCGGATCGAGGTCGACGGACTCCTGGTAGTGCTCGAGGCCCTTCCGAAAACCCTCCGGCGTAAAGCGATTCCAGTAGAACTCGCCCTTGAGGTAGGCCTCGTAGGCTCGCGGGTCGATGGACTGCGTGGCCCCCGTGGGGGCGCGTCGGTCGGCAGTGACCGTGGCAGCGACCTGGGCGGCAATCGAGCCGGCGACGTCATGGTGCAAAGCGAGGACGTCGCCGAGACCTCGATCGAAGCTGTCGGACCAGAGGAGCTCGTCGGTCGAGGCGTCGATCAGATGGGCGGTGATGCGGACTCGGTCACCCGAGCGCAACACGGAGCCCTCGACGACAGCGTCCACGCCGAGCGCGGCGGCGATCTCCGGGAGGGACTTGCCGGCGTCCTTGTACTGCATCGCTGATGTGCGAGAGATGACCTTCAGGTCGCCGGCTTTCGAGAGCTGGGTGATGACGGCATCGGTCATGCCGTCGACGAAGTAATCCTCCTCCGGGTCGTTCATCCTATTGTCGAGCGGTAGCACGGCGAGCGAGCGGATTTCGACGGGGCTTTCGGCGGACGGCCGCTGCGCGAGCCAGATCACGATCGCGGTGACCGCGAGCAGAATCGCTCCGACCGTCGCTGGCAGGCGCTGGTGCCGCGCCCATTCTGTGGGTGAGGGGCGGGGAGTGGGGCTCGACGGGTCCATCGGAGCAGACTCGAGCTCCGCCTTCAGGCTGCGGAGCTCATTGTGGACGTCACGAGCGGTTTGGAAGCGGTCTCTCGGAGCCTTCTCCAGGCAGTGCTCGATGATGCGCCCGAGATGGCGAGGCAATCGCTCGTCGCTCTCCGCCAAGGGGGGAGGTCTGTCCTTGAGAATCGCAGACATGAGGGCAGCCGGGTTGTCCCCTCCGAACGGCCGCTCGCCCGTCGTCATCTCGTAGAGCGTCACGCCGAGAGAGAAGATGTCCGAGCGTGCGTCGACCGCCTTGCCCTGTAGCTGCTCCGGCGACATGTAGGGAACGGTGCCCACGATGCGGCCCTCGCGAGTCAGCATCTCGGTGTCGAGCCGGCTGGAGTGAGGGTCTTGGCTGGGAGGCCCCAACTTCGCCAGGCCGAAGTCGAGGATCTTCACCTGTCCGTCCTCGGTGACCATCACGTTGTCGGGCTTCAGGTCCCGATGGATCAAGCCCTTCTCGTGGGCTGCCGCCAAGGCGTCCGCGAGCGGGATGGCGGTCTCGAAGAGCTGCTCCAGCGTCATCCCGCCCTCGGGAATCCACTCGCCGAGCGACTTGCCCTCGACCAGCTCCATGGTCAGGAAGTGGACGCCTTCGGCCTGCTCGACCGAATAGATGGTGACGAAAGAGGGGTGGTTGAGCGCCGCGATGGCGTGCGCCTCGCGCTGGAAGCGCTCCAACCGCTCGGGTTCGGCCGCCATCTCGGCCGGAAGGAGCTTCAAGGCCACCTCCCGACGGAGCTTGGTATCGGTGGCGCGGTAGACCTTCCCCATGCCGCCCTCGCCGAGCTTGGCGGTGATCTCGTAGTGGGCGAGTCGCCGGCCGATCAATATCGGCCGAGTCTAGCGCGCTGTCGCCGGTTGGATTCTCCGGCCTCGAGGACCGCCGCTCGCGCAGGACGCCACGGGAAGCGTTGGCCACCGTCTGGGACGACGTCGTTCTACAGCTGGGCGCCGAACTCCTGCGTGAAGCGGTCCTCGGCCTCGAGGCTGCCGACCATGACCAGCTCGGCGCCCTGGTGCAGCACGTCGTCCGGTCCGGGGACGAACTTCTTCCCATCAGTGTCGCTGATGGCAACGATGTTGCAGCCGGAGCGCTCGCGGATGCCCGATTCCGCGACCCGCTTGCCGGCCAGCGACGGTGGGACCGCCACCTTGAAGATGTCGAGGCCCTCGGTGACCATGAGGATCTTCGAGCGCCGCAACAGGTTCATCAGGCTGCTCGCGCCCATCGAGGCGTAGGAGAGGACGATGTCGGCTCCCGCCCGATGGAGCGTCGAGACGACACGTTCTTCGGCTGCCCGGCTGATGATCTGGATGTCCGGCCGAAGCCGGCGACAGTAGACGGTGAGGTAGACGTTGGTCTCGTCGTCGTGGGTGGTGACGATGACCGTCGGTGCATCGTCGATGCCCGCTGCCTTGAGGACGGGGAGATCGGCGGCGTCGCCGACGATGCACTTGTCGCTGTTGGGCACCCGGCCGGGCACGAGCTCGACCACCCGGTAGTCGATGCCCCGGCGCTCGAACGAGGCGGCCGTGGCGCGACCGACCCGACCTCCGCCGAGGATGACGACCGGGTCGTCGGAGACGTTGTAGATCACCGCGAACTCGCTGTAGCGATCGATCTCCTCCTGGGTACCGGCGAGCAGCAGCACCGAGTTGTCATGGATCGTCAGGTCGGGGCTGGCGAGCTTGAAGACGCCGCGCTCCCAGATGCCGATGACGGTGACGCCGACGTGACGGGTGACCTTGCATTCGCGCAGCGTCTTGCCGACCAACGGCGTCCGCCGGGTCATCGCCTCGGCGATCAGGACGCCGTCGTACTCGCCGATGACGTGGGCCAGCGCGTCGCCACCGATCGCGCGTCGCGCGAAGGCTCTGCCCAGCATCTCCTCGAGGCGCAGCACCTTGTCGCACCCCGCCATCTCGAGGACGTCGATCGAGGCCTCGCGGGTGGCCGTGCCGATGATGGGGACCTCGGCCTCGGTCGCTCTCACGGTCGACGCCACGGTCGCGTTGCGCGCGTCGGTCGAGGTGGTGGCGACCAGCGCCGCCTGATCGACCCTCGCTCGCTTCCAGGCCTCCGGATCGTCGAGATCGCCGACCATGACGCTGATACCGAGGTCGTGGAGATGGAGGGCCTCGTCGAGGTCGGGAACGATCATCGCGTAACCGTAGTGGAACGGCTCGAGCCGCCGGATCAGATTCGCCGTCACCGGGTCGTAGTTGGTCATCAGGACATGGCGGCGCGTCGTCGCCGGCAGCTCCCGTGGTGCCCTCGCGACCGCGTGGGCCTGCATCCACGGCTCGTAGAAGAATTCGATGAAGGTGAAGGGGAGGAGGACCAGCAGGAAGATCATCCCCGACATCAGCACCAGGATGGAGAAGGCGCGGCCGATGTCGGTGTGAAAGGTGATGTCGCCGAAGCCGAGGGTCGACATCACGGTCAGCGTCCAGTAGGTGCCGGTGATCCAGGTGTGCTCCTGCCCCTCCCGCAGCATCAGGAAGTGAAAGGCGACCGTGTAGACGACCACCAGCGCCAGCAGGACGACGAAGAAGCGCCCCAGGATGCGGAGGTTGCGTCGACCGCGCCGGCTGCGGACCGAGGCGACGATCTCTGCGGTGAAGAACTTCATCGTCTCGCTGGCTGTCGTGCTGGCTGCAATCCGGGGCTCGTCAGAAGGGCCAGATGACCGGGATCAGCAAGGTCGCGAGGATCCAGGTCGAGAGGCTGATCGGCAGGCCGACCTTGAGGTAGTCGGTGAAGACATAGCCGCCGGGACCGTAGACCAGGGTGTTGGTCTGGTAGCCGATGGGCGAGAGGAAGCTCGCGGATGCCCCGAACGCGACGCAGAAGGCGAACGGGCGCACGTCGACGCCCATGCTCCCCGCGAGCTCGATGGCGATCGGCGTCAGCAGCGCCGCGGTGGCGTTGTTCGACATCAGCTCGGTCATCACCATGGTCAGCAGGTAGAGCACCGCGAGCACGACCTGGGGGCCGTAGGGCCCTGCGATGTCGATCAGCCGATCGGCGATCAGAGCGGCGCCGCCGGTCTTCTGGAGCGCCAGCCCCAGCGCGAGGGTGCCGGCGATCAGCACGATGATCCGCATGTCGAGGGCTTCGTAGCCCTCCTGGATGGTGAGGCAGCGCGTCAACACCATGGTCAGCGCGCCGACGACGGCGGCGACCATGATCGGCATGACCTCGAAGGCCGCCAGGGCGATCACGGCGAGGAAGATGCCGATCGCCACCGGCATCTTCCGCTTGTCGTACTGCGGCGTCGAAGAGTCCTGGCGGATCAGCATGAACTCCTGGCTGTCCTGGAGGCTCTGCAGGCGGTCGCGGCGCCCCTGGATCAGCAGCGTGTCGCCGGTCTGCAAGCGGACTTGTCCGATCTGGTCGCGGATGTCGCTGCCGTGT
>JBPEXA010000038.1:0-1989 GCA_052032135.1 Thermoanaerobaculia bacterium
GACTTCGACGACGCGCTGAAGGTCGCCCGCAAGCTCCTCGACCACGAGCACGACCTCATCCACAAGGCGGTCGGCTGGATGCTGCGCGAGATCGGCAACCGCGACCGCGCCGTCGAGGAGCGGTTCCTCGAGCGGCACTATCGGCGGATGCCGCGGACGATGCTGCGCTACGCGATCGAGAAGTTCGAGCCGGCGCGGCGGCGGGCGTATCTGGAGGGGCGGGTGTGATGCGACCGCGGGAGGGCGGTTCTACCAGACCGACAGGAGCGTCTGGCCGTTGCCGATGAGAGGAGGTGCCGATAAGGCACACATTGTGATACTCTTGATCTCGTGAAGCTCTTCGACTGGAACTCGGCCAAGAGCACCAGGCTGAGAGAAGAGCGGGGGGTCAGTTTCGAGGACGTCGTTTTCCACATCGGGCAGGGTGACGTCCTGGACATCCTGGAGCACCCGAATCAGGCTCGGTACCGAGGTCAGCGCATCTTCGTCGTCGCGATCGACGGCTACGCCTTTCTCGTGCCGTTCGTCGAGACCGGGGACTCCATCTTCCTGAAGACGATCATCCCGAGCCGCAAGGCGACCAGAAAGTACCTTCCTGGAGGCGATTCATGAACGAGAAGGACCAGGAGATCCTGGAATCGGTCGAGAACGACGAGTGGCAGCCCGTCGAGGATCTCGACGGCGAGCTCTCCCGCTATCGGGAGTACGCGGCGGCAACCTTCAAGAAGGACCGCCGGATCAACATCCGCCTGTCAAGACGTGATCTCGAGGGTTTGCAGAAGAGAGCCCTCGAGGAGGGCATCCCCTACCAGACTCTCGCCGCCAGCATCCTGCACAAGTACGTCGCGCGGAAGGGCGACTGACCTAGGGGCTCGCCGCCTTCGCCTCCGCCGCCAGCCGCTTCGCCTCCTCCGTGTTGAACGGGAAGTAATCGAGCACGTCGTACTCCCACACGTTGGTGGGGAAGATGACCACCAGCTCCGCCACCTCGTCATCGAGGTTCTGGAACGAGTGCGGCACCATCGGCGGGATGTTGACGATGTAGGGGCCCTGGAAGACGAAGATCTCGTCGCCCAGCGCGTAGAGGACCTTCTGGTCGGAGGTCAGGACGTGCGCCTCCTCCCCGCGGTGGGTGTGCATCGGCGGCGCGCCCCCCGGGGCGGTCCAGGTGATACCGACCGTCAGGTTCTGGTAGCCACGCCGCTGCCCCTCCATCACGTGGACGTACTCGCCGGGGCCGGGATTGATGACGTCGAGGTCACTCTTGCGCAGGGCGAAGTGCTCGACCTCGTCCATCGCCGGTGGGGTGGTGTCGCCCGGGACCCGCCGCGTCTGCAGCACCTTGTGCGGGTGGTGCTGGGCGTGCAGCTTCGCCCGCGCCTCGTCGATGTCGAAGATCAGCTCGCCGCTCTCGCCGACGACCTCTCCGGAGTCGGTCGGCCCCGGCGTGTAGGTGATCGCCGGCTCGGGCGGGCTCGACGGCGGGTGCGCGACCGCCGCCGCCGGCATCAACACGAGCAGCGCCAGCAACGCCGACACCACCGCCTCTCCCTTCCCCTGCAGTCCTCGTTCGGATCGAGTCATCCCTGCCTCCTTCTCGTCGTGCCGGCTCGCGGTCGGCGAGCTGGCGTGAGAGGTCGGCACCCCGGATCGACCGAGCCGCCGTAGGCAGCACGGCTCCCTTCGCCGAGATCGCTCGACCCGTGGTGCGGCTTGTTGGGAAGCGATGCTATCGAGGGCGACGTCGCCGGACCATGAGGTGGAACCCTCAGGGAGCGCCACGGCGCCAGGAGAGGGAGGCTCTTTCCGCCTGTCGTCCTGAGAACAGGCCAGTGAGCACGAGATTCGTGCTACACTGAAACCGTGCTCAAGAACGTGACCATCACCCTGGAGGAGGAGGTCGCCCGCTGGGCGCGGGTGCGAGCCGCCGAGGCCGACACCAGTGTCTCGCGGCTGGTCGGCGAGATGCTGCGCGAGAAGATGACCACC
>JBPEXA010000380.1:0-3053 GCA_052032135.1 Thermoanaerobaculia bacterium
ACGGTGACGGACAGCATCGCGATGAACCTCTTCATGATCGAGCTCCTTTCGGCGTCGCTGCCGCGACGCCCCTGAGCGTGGGCCGACGAAGGCTCCCGAGGGAGCCCTCTGCCATGAATACCGTGCGCGGGCGCCGGTCGTTGGTGCCCGCCATCCATAGGGGCTTCGATCGGGGCGCCTTCGTTACCGAGCGACGGCGCTAGGTCGCCGCCAGGCGGTCCTCGAGGCGCTGCCGCACCGCCGGCCAGTCGCCGTCGAGCAGCGCGTACCAGGCGGTGTCGCGGTTGCGGCCGCGGATGATCATGTGCTGCCGGAAGACGCCCTCGAAGGCGAAGCCGAGCCGCAACGCCGCCGCCCTCGACCGCTCGTTCAGCGCGTCGCACTTCCACTCCACCCGCCGATAGCCGAGGCGGTCGAACGCCGCCTCCAGCATCAGCAGGATGGTGGCGGTATTGACGTGGGTGCGCTGAGCGGCGAGGCCGTACCAGATGCTGCCGACCTCGAGGACCCGCATCGCGGGGCGGATCCGCAGGAAGCTCGCCATCCCCACCCGCCGCCCCGAGCGATGGTCGTGGACCACCAGCGCCAACCGGTCGTCGGCCGCCGCGCACTCCCGCAGCCAGGCGAGCATCGCGTCGCGGTCGGCGAACGGCCCGCTGTGGAGATAGGTCCAGATGGCGTCCCGCTCCGGGCCGCCGGCGCCGATCGCGAACAGCTCGTCGACGTCGCTCTCCGGATCGACCGGTCGCAGCGACACCCACCGGCCTTCGAGCGGCTCGCGGCGTGGGAGAGCGGCCGGCTGCGAGTCCGGGACCGGATCCCCGAGGGGAGGAGACGGCGTCGCCATCGCGGCGATCGTACCGGGGTTCCGTGCGACACTACGGCCCCCACAGAGCCGCGCCCATGAGCACCGATCCGACTGCCGACGATTTCAGCGCCTCGATCGCCGAGGGGCACCGCCCGACCTTCGACACCCTCCAGGCGCTGATCGAGGAGCTGGTCCCCGACGCCGAGGTGAGCGTCAAGTGGGGGACCCTCGCCTACGACCTCGACGGCAGCCTGTTCGCGCTGTCGACCAACCGGCAGCACGTCAATCTCTACATCCTCACCGTCGGTCTGCTGGCCGAGTTCGGGGACGCGCTGGCCGGCATCCCGCAGAGCAAGTGTGTGCTGCGCTTCGCACCCGGCGACGAGCTGCCGCTCGACACCCTGCGCCAGGTGATGACCACCGCCGTCGAGCGCAAGCGCTCGGCGTGAGGCCGGGCGTCAGTGGATGGCGGTCGAGCCCGTGGCGACCGTGATGCCCTGCTGGCGCAGCAGATCGGCGCTGCGCCCGCTGCCGGTGCGCAGCCACCGCTCGTAGAGCCGCAGGAGATCCGACGGATCGACCAGCGCGCAGCGCTCGGAGACGTCGCTCAGCACGTCGGCGAAGGGGACGAAGTGGGTCGCCAGCTCGTCGAACATCTCCGGGTCGCCCGGTGCGTGGCGGGAGCGGGCGAGCATCGAGTAGGCGGCGCCCCCCAGCATGACGTACCCCTTGGGACCGACCACGCCACAGCGCAGCGCCTCGGCGAAGAAGCCGACGAGGAAGAGCGCCAGGTCGCCGACCAGTCGCAGGGCGAAGAGCGATTCCGGGGAGCGGTCGTGGCTCGCCCGCAGCACGACCTCTGAGAGCGAACCGTCGGGGTCGAACCCGGTGCCGAGGAAGCGCTCACCGGAGCGGACGAACGAGTCGAGCAGGTGGACGAGGTAGGCGGTCGACGCCTCGCTGGCATCGAGGCGCTGGCGCGCCACCGCCTCGTCGATCAGTTCCTTGAAGACTTCCGCCGGGGCTTCGGTCGAGATCATGGTCATCGCCGCATCTCCCTCGTCACGGTCGCCGACGCTCACCCGTGAGCGGCGATCACCTGCCGGCAGCCGTCGCAGAAGCCGAGGCCGCGCTGGTCGATCACCGCCCGCACGTAGGCGTGCTCGCCGAACCGGTTGAAATCCCCCTTGGTCATGACGCACAAGCCGCCGCCGTCGCCGCGGCGCTCGCGGTAGTGGTGCACCAGCCCGAAGTTGTGGCCGAGCTCGTGCAACGCCACCTTCAGCACCCGCAGCATCGCCACCTGCGGATCGCGGGATCCGAGGCGGTGGGTGGAGACGACCGCCACGTCGTTGCGATTGTCCTTGCCCCCGAACATGTAGTCCGCCTCGTCGTCGGGGTCGGTGTCGTGGAGGTCGGCGTCGGTCACCCCGAGGATGTGACCGCCGATCTGCTCGGCCAGCGCGCCGGTCAGCAGGCTGGTCTCGATGCGCTCGAACGCCGGCGCCTCGTAGTCGACGACGTCGGTGGCGGTGATCGCGTCCGAGAAGGCGCAGTCGACGCGCTCCTCTAGGCAGGCCATCAACCGGCGCGACACCGAGCGACCGATGCGGACGATGGTCAGCGCGTGCAGCCGGTTTATGGCCGTCGATTCAGCCACTGCGCCTCGATGGTATGCAATCGGCATGAGATCAAAAAGTCAGCAGTGATCGTGGTTTGCTGCTAACGGGTCGGTTTCGGGCCATGGCGATCTCGCCTTCCACCACCCTGAACTAGCAATGCCGGTGCCAGGCCTCAGTCGGTCGTCCGCACCCACGGTCGAGTTCGGAGGAGCCATGACCAGGCCTCCCGTAGCTGCCGGCGATCCCGCACCACCGGTGCGTAGACCGAATCGAGCTTCTCCATCGTCCGCCACACCCGCCGCATCGAGCGTTCGACCCCGGCGCCGGCACGGAGGGCCGGCATCGCCTCCGACGCTCGATCGAACGATGCGCGCAGCGCCAGGTAGTCGCGGTAGGTGTGCGCCAGCTGGTGCGGCCGGCGCTCGACCGCGCGATGGAAGAGCCGTGCCCGATCCTCGAGGTCGTGGAGTCGGACCAGCACCCACTCCTGCGGTGCCACCAGCCGATGGGGGCTGCGCTCCGCTCGTCGGTGCAGCCTTCGGGTTGCGGTCTCCAGCTCGTGCGCCAGCAGTTGCACGTCGAAGCGGCGGTAGACCTCGTCGTGATCCGCGGTCGCTCCCGCG
>JBPEXA010000381.1:0-2317 GCA_052032135.1 Thermoanaerobaculia bacterium
GATCCCTACCTCGACCCGGAGGTCGCCCGCCGCCTCGAGGTCGAGATGCTGCCGCTCGAGGAGCTGCTGCCGCGCGCCGACTTCGTCACCCTCCACACGCCGCTGACCGAAGACACCCGCAACCTGATCGACGCCGACCGCATCGCTTCGATGAAGGAGGGGGCGCGGCTCGTCAACTGCGGCCGCGGCGGCGTGGTCGACGAGGGGGCCCTGCTGGCGGCGCTCGAGGACGGCCGGCTGGCGGGGGCGGCGCTCGACGTGTTCGCCGAGGAGCCGCCGACCGACTGGCGGCTCGCCCGCCACCCGAAGACGGTGGTGACGCCGCACATCGGCGCCCAGACCCGCGAGGCGCAGGAGCGCGTCGCCACCGACACCGTGCGGATGGTGCTCGGCGCCCTCGACGGCTCGCTGGCGGTCACCGCCGTCAACCTGCCGTTCGGCGCCACCGGTCGCATGGGGGAGGAGCACCTGCGCCTCGCCGAGCAGCTCGGCCGCCTGGCGAGCGCACTGCTCGGCGGCGGGCTGTCGTCGGTCCACGTCGACCTGTGGGGGGTCGCCGAGGAGCTGCACACGCCGGTGACGGTGGCGGCGGTCAAGGGGGCGCTCACCCCGGCGCTCGGCGAGGCGGTGAACTACGTCAACGCCGCCAGCCTCGCCGATCAGCGCGGGGTCGACGTCGTGCACTCTTCCCACCAGCGACCGGGCGCCTACTCGCACCTGATCGGCGTCGCGGTGCGCGGCGCCGGCGGCGAGGTGAAGCTGGCGGGGACGGTGTTCGGCGAGCACGACGCCAGGGTGGTCGCCTTCGACGACTTCCGGCTCGAGTTCCGGCCGGCCGGGCGGCTGATGGTGCTCCACAACCGTGACGTGCCGGGGGTCGTCGGCCGCCTCGGCTCGCTGCTCGGGGAGGCGGAGGTCAACATCGCGGAGATCCACCTGGCGAGGGAGCACGGCGGCGAGGAGGCGGTGGCGGTGCTGCGCCTCGACCAGGCGCCGGCCGACGCGGTGCTGGCGGCGATCCGCGGCCTCGACGAGGTGCGGTCGGTGCAGGTCGTCGATCTGGGCGGCCGCTGATGGCGGAGGGCCGCAGGGTCGGGCTCGTGTTCGGCGGCCGCTCCGCCGAGCACCAGGTGTCGATCCGCTCGGCGAGGACGGTGGCCGCGGCGCTCGCCGACGCCGGCCACGAGGTGGTGCCGTTCGGCGTCGCCGTCGACGGCGGCTGGGTCGATCACCCCCGCTCGCTCGCCGCGCTCGAAGAGGTGTGCGACACCCTGCACGCCGACGACGCGCCGACCCGACCGTCGCTGCGCCGCTTCCTCGCCGCGGAGATCGACGTCGCCTTCCCGCTGGTGCACGGCACCTGGGGAGAAGACGGCACCCTGCAAGGGCTGTTCGAGACGCTCGATCTCCCGTACGTCGGAGCGGGCGTCACCGCGAGCGCGGTGGCGATGGACAAGGTGCTGTGCAAACGGCAGCTGGAGGCGGTCGGCGTGCGCACTGTCGAGTTCGCCACCTTCGACCGCAGCCGCTGGCGGAGCGAGCGCGACGCCTGTCTGGAGTCGACGGCGACGCTCGCGGCGCCGCTGTTCGTCAAGCCGTCGGTCGGCGGCTCGAGCGTCGGCATCGCCAGGGTCGAGGATCGCGCCGAGCTGGCCGGCGCCGTCGAGACGGCGTTCGAGTTCGACGATCGGGTGCTGGTCGAGCGCGGCGTCGAGGGGCTCGAGCTCGAGTGCGCGGTGCTCGGCTACCGGACGATGGAGGCGTCGAGGGTCGGGGAGATCGTGCCCGGCCACGCCTTCTACGACTACGCCGACAAGTACCTCGAGGACGGCGCCCGCCTCGAGATGCCGGCCAAGATCGACGCCGAGGTCGAGCGCAGCGTCCGGGAGATCTCGGTGCGCGCCTTCCGCGCCATCGGCGGCGTCGGCATGGCGCGCGTCGACTTCCTGCTCGACCAGACGACCTCGGTGCTCTACGTCAACGAGATCAACACCCTCCCCGGCTTCACCTCGATCTCGATGTACCCCAAGCTGTGGGCGCTCTCCGGCACGCCGATCCCCGATCTCGTCGATCGGCTGGTCGACATCGCGATCCGCCGCCACGCCGACCGCGCGCAGCTGCACCGCTCGATCGCCGGCTGGATCGACGACCTCGAAGCGCGCCCGTGACGCGCTAGACGCCGACCACCACCGCCTCGAACCCGCGGCGGCGCAGTCGCTCCGCCAGCCGTCGCGCGTCGCGACGACTCCGCGTGCCGCCGACGCGGACGCGGAACCAGCCGGCGGCGCTCTCGATGCGGGCGTCGAACTCGGGGCGC
>JBPEXA010000382.1:0-1784 GCA_052032135.1 Thermoanaerobaculia bacterium
CTCAGCCGAGCTGTGCCATGAGCGCCCGCCACGCCCGGCCGCGGTGGCCGATGCGGTCCTTGTCGGCGGCCGGCAGCTCGCCGTAGGTCTGCCGTTCGCCGGCCGGCAGGAAGACCGGATCCCATCCGAAGCCGCCGTCGCCGCGCCCCGGCAGCACCAGCGATCCGTCGGTGACCCCCTCCGCCTCCAGCCGCCGGTCGCCGTCCTGATAGAGCAGCCGGCAGCGGGCGCGGACGCGGTCGTCGCCGGCCTCGATGGCGATGCGGGCGATCCCCTCGGCGCCGATCGCCTCGAGCATCCATTTCACCAGCGGCCCCGGGAAGCCGTTGAGCGCGGCGAGCTCGAGGCCGGTCTCCTCGACCACGAAGGGCTCGTCGAGCCGTCGCGCCGCCTCGTCCGCCTTGGCCGCCAGCACGGCGCCGAGGTCGAGGGACTGGATCTCCGGCAGGTCGACGGCGAGCGTCGGCACCGGCGCCGCGAGGATGCGCTCCGCCTCCTCCCGTTTGGCCGGGTTGCCGGTGACCAGCACGAACGGCAGGCTCATGCTTCCGACGGGTCCCGCAGCAGGGGGCGCAGCTCGACGACGAGTCGGTCGACCGCCCGCTCGAGATCGGCGAGACTGCCGTCGTTGTCGATCCGCCGGTCGGCGCCGGCGCGGCGGGTGGCGCCGTCGCCCTGCGCCCGCAGCCGGGCGCGCGCCTGGTCCTCGGTGAGGCCGCGGGCGACGGCGCGGGCGAGGCGCGTCGCCGGATCGGCCTCGACGGTCACCACCGTGTCGAGCAGCTCGCCGTAGCCGGCTTCGACCAGCAGCGTCCCTTCGAGGACGACGATCTCCGCCTCGCTGTCGCCGACCCGCTCTTCGAAGCTGCGGCGCACCAGCGGATGGACCGCCGCCTCGATCGCCGCCCGCAGCTCGTCGTCGTCGAACAGCCGGGCGGCGAGCGCCGCGTGGTCGACGCCGCCGGCCTCGTCGAGCACGCCGTCGCCGGCGACCTCGGCGACCGCCACCGCCCCGGCGGCTCCGGGTCGGTAGAGCTCGGCGACCAGCTCGTCGGCGTCGTGCACCTCGCAGCCGCGCTCGCGCAGCAGCCGGGCGACCGTCGACTTGCCGCTCGCCAGCCCGCCGGTGAGGCCGACGAGCAGCGGAGCGCTCACCGGCGCCGCCTCACGCCAGCCCCTGTCGGCGCCGGCTGGCGAGGAGGGTGTTGGCGAGCAGCATGGTGACGGTCAGCGGCCCGACGCCGCCGGGGACCGGGGTGATGGCGCCGGCGATCGGCTCGACCCTGGCGAAGTCGACGTCGCCGACCAGTACCGACCCCTTCCTCTCGAAGGTGCGCCGCTTCGCCGAGCCGGCGGGGAACAACCGCTCGGCGGTGTCGGCGTCGTCGACGCGGTTGATGCCGACGTCGACCACCACCGCTCCCTCGCCGACGTGCTCGGGGCCGAAGAACGCCGGTCGCCCGATCGCCGCCACCAGCAGGTCGGCGCGCCGGCACTCGGCGGCGAGGTCGGCGGTCCGCGAGTGGCAGAGGGTGACGGTGCAGTTCTCCGCGAGCAGCAGCGCCGCCAGCGGCTTGCCGACCAGCCGGCTGCGGCCGACGATGACCGCGCGCCGCCCGGCGAGCTCGACGTCGCTGCGCCGCAGCAGCTCGACGATGCCGAACGGCGTGCAGGGGACGAAGCCGGGCTCGCCGCTCCACAGTCGACCGGCGTTCAACGGATGGAGGCCGTCGACGTCCTTGTCGGGGTCGATCGCCAGCAGCAGTCCGCGCTCGGGCAGCGGG
>JBPEXA010000383.1:0-2697 GCA_052032135.1 Thermoanaerobaculia bacterium
CGCGCATTGGGGGGCCCCCGCGCCGGGCGATTCTGTTACATCACGTAACAATCATGCCAATCGGCAGCAAGGCGACCGCTTCGGTGCCGCCCCCGTCGCGCGGCTTGAGCGTCAGGTGCCCGCCGTGCAGCTCGAGGATGCGCTGGGCGAGGGGCAGCCCGAGCCCGATGCCGCCGGCGCGTGCGGTGGCGAACGGCTCGAACCAGCGCTCCGGGTCGCCGTCGGGGAGGCCGGCGCCGCGGTCGGCGACCCGCACCACCAGGTGCTCGTCGGTGCGGTCGATGATCAGCTCGACCGGCTCGCGGGCGCCGGCCGCTCGCGACGCCTCCACCGCGTTGCGGACCAGATTGCGCACGGCGCGCTCGAGCAGGTGGCGGTCGGCGCGCACCTCGAGATCGCGATCGACACCGAGGCGGAGGGTGACGCCGACGTCCTCGAGAGCGGGGTCGCGAGCGAGCTGCTCGGCCCAGGTTCGCAACGGAAAGCGCTCGAACCTCGCCTCCGGACGAGCGAACGACAGGAAGTCGTCGACCACCCGCTGCAGGTGCTCGCTCTCGGAGCGGATCTCTCCCAGATAGTCGTGGACCGACTCGTGATCGGGATGGCGATCGATCAAGGTGAGGTAGCCGCGCAGGGAGGCGACGCTGTTGCGCAGCTCGTGCGCGAGGCCGGCCGACATCCGCCCCAGCTGGGCGAGCGTCGAAGCGGCGCGTTCGACGTCGGCTCGTCGCCGCGCTTCCGTGAGGTCGACGAACAGCGCCAGGTGCCCACGGGTCGTGCCGTCGTCGCGCCGCAGGTGGTGGGTGGTGAGGCCGAGCGCCAGGGTGCTGCCGTCGCGGCGCACCAGCCGCACCTCGCGCCGGGAGACCCCCTCGCGGGCGTCGAGGCTGTTCTGCAGCAGCGTCACCAGCTCGGGATGCTCGCGGCAGTAGTCGGCGACGTGCGGCCGGTCGTCGCCCGGCTCGGCGATGCCGAGCAGCTCGCAGCCGACCGGGTTGAGGGCGAGCACGCCACCCGCCTCGTCCATCAGCAGGACGCCGCTGCCGAGGCTCGATCCGAGCGCCCGCTGCAGCGCGGCGATCTCGCGCTCGTCCGGCTCGTCGTCGCTCCCCTTGGCGAGGGCGGCGATCGCGCGCTCGAAGGTGGTGACGAGGAACTCGACCTCGTCGGTCTCGTCGCGATCGAGCATGCCGATCCCCCTCGCCCGCTCGAGGACCGTCTCGAAGGGGGTGACGAAGTGCCGCAGGTAGAGCAGCACGAACACCACCACGGCGACGTCGACCGCGATCACCACCCAGGTGAGCCGGTCGGCGACCGCGCGCTGCCGCGCCATCTCGAGGGCGAGCTGGCGGTCGGCCGGGATGTCCCCGCGGGTGAGCTCGTCGACGGCGCTGCGGTAGGCGGCGAGCGTGACGGTCGACACCACCACCAGCAGCAGGACGGCGAGGGGCAGGAGGATCGACACCTCCCGCACCAGGCCGAGCCGGGGGGTCTTCCTCACAGCAGTCGCAGGTAGGCGTCGACCAGCGCGCCGCGGGTGAACAGGGCGACCAGCGCTCCCAGCGCGAGGAAGGTCCCGAACGGCAGCTTGGAGGCGAGGCCGAGCCGCCGCAGCGCCATCATCCCGAGGCCGAAGAGAGCGCCGGCGAAGGCGCCGATCAGCAGCGAGACGGCGACCCCCTGCCATCCGAGGAAGGCGCCGATCATCGCCAGCAGGTTGACGTCGCCCAGCCCCATCCCCTCTTCCTCGCGCAACCAGTACCAGAGGTTGATGACCAGGATCAGCAGGCCGGCGCCGATCAGAGTGCCGAGCGCGGCGTCGAGGAAGGTGACGCCGGAGATCCACGGCTGCAGCACGAGGCCGATCGCGATCCCCGGCAGCGTCAGGCGGTCGGGGAGCAGGAAGTGGTCGACGTCGATCAGCGCCAGAGCGACCAGCAGCGAGCAGAGCAGTCCGGCGACCGCCGCCTCGACCGTCCATCCGAAGGTCCGCCAGCTGAGCCAGAAGAGCAGCGCGACCCCGAGCTCGACGAGCGGATAGCGCAGGCCGATCGGCCGCCGGCAGTGGCGGCAGCGCCCACCGAGCAGGAGATAGCTGACCACCGGCACGTTGTCGGCGGCGGCGATCGGGCGGCCACAGCCGGGGCAGGCCGAGCGCGGCCGGACCGTCGAGCGGCCTCGCGGCAGCCGATGGACGACGACGTTGAGGTAGCTACCGGCGATCAGCCCGAAGGCGATGGCGAGGGCGGCTTGGGCGACGGCCGGCACGGTGCGGATTCTATCCGCCGCCCCCGCAGCGCCGGGGAGCGGAGAGCTCGATCGCGCTGTCGACGCGGCCGCGGAGCGCGGTCGTCGGATCGGCAGCTCGCGGCCGCGCACGCCATCGGATCTGCAGCCGCGCGGTCGCTTCGGCGGGCACCGAGTTGATCGCCGTCGAGCCGGTGAGCGAGACGATCTCCAGATCGAGCTCGGACCGCTCCGCCCACCGCATCAGCCGCGCGAGCTGCCGCACCAGCTGATGGGGGGCGGCATCGGGATTCGGGTTGGCGCTGTGCCCGGGGCGGCCATGGGCGACCAGCTCCCACTCGTTGCAGCTCGGCGGCGCCTGCGCGCCGGCCGGAGGAGCGAGCAGGGCGATCGAGAGGCCGAGGGCCGACAGGGTCACGGGCGGAGTGTAGAGCAGTCGAAGACTCCTAT
>JBPEXA010000384.1:0-3389 GCA_052032135.1 Thermoanaerobaculia bacterium
TCGGCGTCGGAGCTGGCAGCGCCGCAGCGGCCGCCGTCAGACCCTCAGCCGGCGTCGAGCAGCGCGTCGATCCGGTCGAGCGCGCCGTCGAGCTCGCGCAGCACGTCGTGAGCCGGCCGGCGCGGCAGCTCCACGCCCTCCCATAGACCGCGCTCCTCCGTCAGCACGTCGCGATCGAGCGTCAGGCCGTGGCGCGCGAACAGCGGCGCCAGCTCGTCGTAGCGCTGGAGCAGCTGGCGGCGCGTCGACTGGTAGGCGTGCTCGCACACCGCCCGCCGCTCCGAGAAGCTGAACATGTTGGTGAAAAACATGCGGTAGTCGTCGCGCGGCGGCTCGAGCAGCACGACGTCGGCGTCGGCGTAGCGGGCGTCGTAGGCGACCAGCCGACCCTCCATCCGCGAGTGGATGAGGGTGCGGATGGTCTGCGACAGCACCGAGACCAGGCCGCGATCGATCAGCTTGCCGCGCCGCATCACCCCCTGCTCGACCGACCCCTCGGTGTCGACCGGCACCAGCGGGTTGATGCCGATCAGCAGATCGGCACCGCGCTCGAGGGCGATCGAGGCGTGCAGCGTCTTCAGCAGCACGCCGTCGACGTAGTGACGGCCGTCGATCACCACCGGCGGGTAGAGGCCGGGCAGCGCGGTGCTCGCCTGCACCGCGACCGAGATCGGCACGTCGTCGAAGGGGGGCTCGCCGAAGCGCACCGCCTCCCCGGAGTCGAGATCGGTCGCCACCACCAGCAGCTCGCTGTCGAGCTCGCGGAAGTCGTCGGTGCGCCCCTTGATGCCGTAGATCCGCTCCAGGTAGGCGCGGATCGGCTCGTTGTCGAAGATGCCGACCGGCAGCGCGCGCGCCAGGCGAGCGAGCGCCTCGCGCAGGCTCAGCTCGTCTCGGTTGCGACGGAAGTCGTCGAGCGCCTCGACGACCAGCTTCGGCAGGCTGACGAAACGCTTGCCGAGCTCCTTGCGCGCCAGCGTGAAGAAGGTCTCGGGAACGAAGGGGTGCTCACCGCGCGTCCGCTTGACGATGGCGCGGCACATCTGTGCCGAGGTCAAGCCGTTGGCGAGGTTGGCGGCGATGAAGGCGCCGGCGCTGACCCCGACGTAGATCGGCAGGCCGTTGAGGTCGAGGCCGTCGACCGCCTCGTCGAGCGCCCGCAGGGCGCCGATGTGGTAGATCGCCCCCTGCTGGCCGCCGCCGGCGAGGGCCAGCCCGACCGTCGAGGTCGGACTGGCCGTGCTCCTGTCAGCGGTCTGCGTCACCGGGTTCGACCAGCGGCCGGGGGACCGGTCAGGCGCTCTTGCGAGCGCGCGGCTTGGTCGCCTTGGGGGCCGTCGTCTTGCGCGCCGCCGTCTTGCGAGCGGCGGTCTTGCGAGCGGCGGTCTTGCGGGCCGCCGTTTTCGCCTTCGGGGCCTTCCCCGTCTGGGGCTGGCGCGCCTCGAGCTTGGCGGTCAGGTCCTCGACCCGCAGGGTGAGCTTGTGGATCTCCTCACGGGTCGGGACGCCGAGCCGCTCGATGACGTTGGCGACCTGGCGATCGAACGAATCCCCGATCTGCTGCCAGCGGGTCTCGACCTCGTCCTTGACCTCGTCGATCCCCTCCTTGACGCGATCGACCGCGCGGCCGACGTCCTTCTTGCGCCGATCCTCGAACTTCTCGCCGCGGTCGACGAGGTTGCGGAAGAACTTGGAGCCCTCCTCCTCGGCGACGGCGACGGCTCCGAGGCCGGCGAGCCAGATCTTATGAGCCGACTCCTTCAGCTCGGTGGTGACGTCGTTCTTCTTGGTGCCTTTGGTGGCCATCTGCTGTTCTCCTTGAACGACCGCCCGTCGTGGGCGATCGGATTGTCCGGTTCGATGCCGCGCCTCAACGACGGCGGGTCTTGGCCGGCGCCTTGCGCCGGCGCGGGGTCGCGGTCCGGCGGCTTCCGCCGGCCTTCCCCTCGAGGTCCTGGAGCGACGCCTCGAGCTGCTCGAGGCGGTCGCGCAACAGCCCCATCTCCTGCCGCGCCTCGCGGACCGGAGCGAGCCGATCCATCGAGCTTCGGACGAAGCGATCGACCCCCTCCTGCACCCGCTCGACGCCGGTGGTGACCGCCTGCGAGCCGAAGCGCACCAGCTCGTGCAGCAGCTCCGACGGCAGACGCGACTCGCCGTTGCGCCCCTCTTCGAGGATGATCTGGGTCAGCGTCTGCGCGGTGACGTCCTCGTCGGACGCGTTGTCGACCACGTGAACGTCCTGCCCCTCTCGCACCCAATCGGCGATCTGATCGAGCGAGACGTAGCGACTCTCTTCGGTGTCGTAGAGCTTGCGGCTCTCGTAGCGCTTGATGACTCTCGGCATCGTCGTGTCCTCGGGCGGTGGCCGCTCGCCCCGTCATCGCCGGGGATCGGTCGGCCCGCGGCATGTTTATACCGCACTGCGGCATAGACGTCAAGAACATTCCGCGGTGCGGCATGACCTGCCGGCGCCGCCGATACGGCAGCCGGCGTCGCTGCCGGTGTGGTAGAACCGCACCATGCTGGAGGGGCGCCCCGACGTCCACGTCATCGGCAACGGCATCATCGGCATGGCGTGCGCCCGCGACCTCGCCCGCCAGGGCCTGCGGGTCGAGATTCTCGACAGCGGACCGGTGCGCAAGCGCGCCTCGCTCGCCGCCGCCGGCCTCCTCGCCCCGCTCTCCCACGCCATCCAACCCGGCCCCGCCGGCGAGGCGTGCCTGGAGTCGCGGCGGCTGTGGCCCGCCTGGCGCGAGGAGCTCGCCGCCGACGCCGCGCTGCCGATCGAGTTCGACGATTCCGGCGCGCTGCTGACCGCGGCGACCGACGAGCAGGAGGGGGTGATCGCCGAGGTGCTGGCGATGGCCGACGCCATCGACGAACGGTGGCAGGAGATCGACCCCGAGGTGGCGCTCGCCCAGGTCCCCGACCTGCGCCCCGACCTGCGGCGAGCGGTGCTGCTGCCGCGCGAGCTGCGGGTCGACAACGTCGCCGTCGTCGCCGCCCTCGAGGCCGCCTGCCGGCGCGACGGCATCGCCCTTCGCCTGGGGGTGACCGTGCTGTCGGTCGAGCGCTCGGGAGACGGCCTCGTCCTCCACACCGACGAGGGGACGATCGCGACGCCGCGGGCGGTGCTGGCGGCCGGTTGCTGGGCGTCGAAGATCGAAGGGTGCGGGCCGTTCGCCATCCGCCCGGTGCGCGGCCAGATGATCCGCTTCGACGGCGCCCACTGGCCGTGGTCGAGCATGGTGCGGGTCGGCGACTACTACGCGGTGCGCCGCGGCGCCGATCGCGTGCTCTTCGGCGCTACCGTCGAGGAGGCCGGCTTCGACGACCGGATCACCCACGACGGCATCGACAGACTGACGCACGCCTTCCGCGAGGCG
>JBPEXA010000385.1:0-2251 GCA_052032135.1 Thermoanaerobaculia bacterium
GCATGAACTTCTTCATGTACTTCTTCAGCCACAAGATGGCGATCCGGATGGCCCGTGCCGTCCCGATGGAGGAGTCCGAGTACCCCGACGTGTACGCGATGGTCCGCAACCTGTCGCAGCGCGCCAACCAGCCGATGCCCAAGCTGTACATCAGCCCGTCGCCCCAGCTCAACGCCTTCGCCACGGGTCGCAACCCGAAGAACGGCGTCGTCTGCGTCAACCGTGGCCTGTACGAGGCGCTCTCCCGTGAGGAGCTCGAGGGCGTCCTCGGCCACGAGCTCCAGCACGTCTACAACCGCGACATCCTCGTCGGCTCCGTCGCCGCGATGATCGCGACCGCCATCACCTTCCTCGCCCGCATCGCCGGGTACGCCGCCATGTTCGGCGGTGCCCGCGGCAACGACGAGGAGGGCGGCGCCGGCGGCGCCATCGGCCAGATCGCGCTCATGATCCTGGCGCCCATCGCCGCCGCGGTCATCCAGGCCGCCGTCACGCGGTCGCGCGAGTCCCTCGCCGACGAGACCGGCGCCGAGCTCACGGGCAACCCCCTCGCGCTCGCCCGCGCCCTCGCCAAGCTCGAGGCCGGCTCCCGCGACCCGCGCCGCCTGCGCGCCGGTGGGGTGCCCGCCGAGACCAACTCCGCCTTCGCGCACCTCTACATCAGCGCGCCGTTCGGCGGTCGCGCCTCCTTCGGCAAGCTGTTCTCCACCCACCCGCCCATCCCGGACCGCATCGCGCGGCTCGAGGAGATGGCCCGCGAGCGCGGCCAGCTCGGCCCCGGCCAGACCATCTACGACCGTTAGTCGCTCGCTCGATCCCTGGAGGGATCTCGTTCGCGAGACCCCTCCAGGTCTCCCTTGAGGGAGCCCTCTCCTCCTCAGTGCATGCTGATGGGGCTACCCGGTGTGGAGCCGGCGTAGTAGGCCTCGAGTCGGTGACGGCTGACCCGTTTCCTCCCTGTCGCACCGCGCCTGGTGCTGACCTACCTGGGATCTGTCGCCGCCACCGACCGAGGTCGGCCAGCATGACCTGATAGGAGCGTGCTCAGCTCAACTGAGGCGTGTCTGCTGGCCGTGCCTTCAGCATAGAACTGGAGGAGTGAGCATGGTCGTGATCGGAGTGGACCCTCATAAGGCGTCGCACACGGCGGTAGCGGTAGATCCCGCAGGGCGGGTGGTCGGCGAGCGTCGCGTGGCAGCGCGGGACGCGGGCAACGTCGCGCTGCTGGAGTGGGGCCGTCAGTTCGGAACCGAGCGGCTCTGGGCCGTTGAGGACTGCCGACACGTCTCGTTGCGGTTGGAGCAACTGCTCCTCGCTCGAGGCGAACGTGTCGTCCGGGTGCCTCCGAAGTTGATGGGGGCTTCTCGTCGCGAACAGCGCAGCTACGGCAAGTCCGACCCGATCGACGCCACCGCTGTCGCGCGAGCCGCGCTCCGCGAACCCGACCTGCCGGTCGCGGTCATGGACGACGAGACGCGAGAGCTGAAGCTGCTGGTCGACCGAAGAGAGGATCTCGTCGCTGAACGCGTCCGCGAGATCAACCGGGTCCAGTGGCTCCTTCATGACCTTGACCCCGCCTTGAACACGTCGAACAAGCGCTTGGTGTCACGGCGCGGGTTCGAGACCATCTCGGATCACGTTGACCAGCTCGGACAGGACCTCGTTGCCGTCCAGATCTGTCGCGACCTGCTCGATCGCATCGAACGGCTCAGCAACCAGATCGCGACCTACCAACGTCGCATCGAGACCCTGGTCCAGAACCGTTGGTCGTCGCTGCTGAGCCTCGACGGTTGCGGAGCGTTGACGGCAGCGAAGCTCGTCGCCGAGATCGGCCCGATCTCCCGGTTCTCGACCGAAGCCAAGCTCGCGATGCACGCCGGGGTCGCGCCGTTGCCGGCCTCATCAGGGGCGACGGACCGACACCGGTTGAACCGGCAAGGCAACCGACAACTCAACGTCGCCATCCACCGGATCGCGCTCGCTCAAGCGAAGAAGCTCGACAGCCCAGGTCGCGCCTACCGGACCAGGAAGCTGGCAGAGGGCAAGACCAAGCGCGAAGCCACCCGATGCCTGAAACGGAACATCACCAGAGCCATCTACCGAACCCTGACCGAGCCGAACGCCCCGGCCACTTGCTCATAGGAGCATCCCAGGGAGGAGAAGCTTCTCGGGTCGACCGGGCCACGGGGCACGCCCACGCCGGGCGACGGAACCGAGTCCGTGGACCGCCCCGCCCCCACCCCCACCCCAC
>JBPEXA010000386.1:0-3585 GCA_052032135.1 Thermoanaerobaculia bacterium
GACGCCGGGCGTCGCCACCCCGGGAGCGCCGGCCGCCGGAGCGGCCCCCTCGGCCGGCCGCATCATCGCCGCGAAGAAGGTGATCAGCTGCTCGCTGAGCGCTTCGAGGTCCTTGGACGACGCCTCCGCCTTCTTCACGCCGTCGACGATCTTGCGCTGCGCCCCCTCGAGCGTCTTGAGCTGCTTCTGGAGGATCTCCTTGTCGGCGGCCGCCTCGCGGGTGACCTGATCGGCGACCGACTTCACCGTCGAGTCGACCAGCTCGATCGCGTTCCCCTGCTGCTCGGCGAGGTGTTGGGCGATCGCCTGCTCCCAACCCTTCTGCACGTCGGTCATCGACCGCTTGAGGTCGGTGTTGAGCCCGGTCCGCGCCTTGTCGAGCTCCTTGGCGATGGTCTCGGCGCTCTGCTTGCGGGTGGAGTTGACGACGCTCAGCAGACCGAAGGAGAGGAGGATCATCCCCATCGGGATCGTGAACTCGCGGTAGGAGCGGATGAACGACAGGCCGAAGGCCGAGAAGACCATGAAGAAGATCATCTGGTAGCGGCGGGCGGCCATGAAGTAGTCCATGGGGCCGCGGCGGGCGATCTCCGACTGGTAGGGCCGCGAGATGCCGATCGAGCGATCGACCAGATTGGTGAGCACCCGCTCCGACATGTGCTCGAAGTGGAGGGTGACCGGCGGCGCCCCCTTCGATTCGATCAGCCCCTCGAGGTGCGTCTCGACCTCGCGGAACAGCTCCCGCATCTTGACCAGGTCGGCCTCGCCGTTGCTGCGCAGCGCGTCGGTCGCGGTCTGCAGCAGCCCCTCCTCGATCTCCTTGGGGATGGTGAGCACGAACGCCTTCGGCTTCTTGCCGTAGTCGAAGTCCTCGAACTTCTCGATCCGCCCCTGGATCTCCTGGGTGAGCGTCCCGTCGTGCGCGGCGACCATCTCGCTGAGGCGAGCCGAGACCCCCTTCTGGAAGGTCTCGAACCGCTTCTGCAGGTAGCCGCGGACCTCGCCGACCACCTCGGTCGGATTGGCGGCGCCGCCGCGGCCGGCGGCCGCCATGCGCTGCTCGAGACCCGCCCGCTTCGATTGCATCGAGCGCCCTTCGTTCTCGAGCACCGCCGAGAAGGCGCTGTGCATCGACGCGAGGGCGTTGCCGACCGACCAGAGCGACGCCATGCGGCTCGCCTGCAGCAGCGGCGGGTGGCGGAGGCTCGCCTCGAGGTTCTTGGTGTGGAGAGTCTCGAGCTCGACCGCCTTGCACTCCCACGCGTCTCGGCTGCCGAGACCGGCGAGCGCCATCGCCCAGTCGCTCTCCTTGGGCGCCACGATGAGGGTGAGCGGCCGCTCCTTGATCTCGTCGATGATCTGCTCCATCCACTCCTGCCCCGGCGACTCCTTCGAACCGCGGGCGACGACCAGTACCGGCGCGACCCGCGCCCCCGCCTGACGCCCGAAGCCGCGCTTGCCGGTGCGCATCAGCACCACGGAGGCGGCGCGGTCGAGATCGGGCTCGCGCCGGATCTCGGTCTCCTCGGTGATCGCCTCGACGAGAGGCTCCGGCTCGATGCCGAGCCACTGAGCGAGCACTCCGGTGTACTGCGGATGGATCTCGCCGAGGATCAACAGCTCCACCTCGACCGTCCCGGCGTCGACGAGCGCCGAGAGCGTCTCCGCCCGCTCCACCAGCTTCAGCATCGCCGGCGCGCGACCGGCGGCGTCGACGGTCTCCCGGAAGCCGTGGATCTGCTCCGTGATCGTCTCGACGGCGGTCTCGGGAGTGACGCGGGTGAGGGCCATCAGAGGGTTCCGGTGTCGATGATCGGCGGTCCGGCGCTACTCGCCGAACGCCTCGATCGCCTCCTTCTGTGTGTCGAAGGACGGGATGATCTTGTGGATCAGCGCCATCTGCAGGACCTTGCCGATGTCCTCCTCGAAGTTGGCGAGGTGCACCCTGCCGCCCTTCTCCTTGACCGCGACGTTGACGGCGACGAGCTCGCCGACGCCGGCGGAGTCCATCTTGGTCACCTTTCCGAGGTCGATGACGAAACGGTCCTCACCCTCCTTCAGCTCCTTCAGCACCATCTTCATGAGGGCGAAGTGCTCCTGGGTGAGGACCAACTCGCCCCGGACGCTGATCACCATCGCCCCCTTCTGCTTACGGGTGCTCATCTCGATTGCCACGCTTTCCTCCCTTCGCGGTGGTTCCTCGGCGGACGTCTTTGAGCCTGAGTGTCCGACGATTCTAGAGTAGTTCGTCGCCCCCGGAAAGGATTTGTTACCGCGGTTTGCAGGGCTGCCGGCGAGCCGGCGGCCCGTGTCGGGTGGCCTTTGCCGGCTTGCGCCATAACTTTTCTTACTTTCAGCGACGCCCGACCGCTTCCGATGCTCTCGAAACGGGTCGCCATGGCGCGCCAATCGCTCTCGATGCGGCCGCAGCCGCCGATCGATCGTCCTCGGGCTGAGGTTGGCGAGCTGGCGGCGGGTGCGCAGCGGGATGTCGATCTGGCGACGGGCCGCGTCGAGCAGCTTCGGAAGCGCCGCGGCGAGCTTCCGCGAGGAGGGGAAGCCCGACTTTCTCCAGATCAGCACCAGAATCCTCTCCGCCTCCGAATCCGTTTTCGAGGGCCTTCCGAGCCGACGGGGGAGCCGCGGACGAGGTGGATGCTTGAGCAGCCGGATGGCGTACTTCCGGTGAAAGCCGGTCACAAGACAGAATTCGTCCAGGATCTTCGACTTCTCGACACGCCCCGCTTTTCGGTACCGCGGAGCGATCGCCTTCAGCATCTCCTGCTGCCAGTGGTGGCGCACCCGGCCGAGCTCTCCGTTCTCAGAAAGTAAAAAACTTTCTGGCGCAAATGGCTGTGTGAGCGGCAGTCTAAAGTAAACAACGTTCTGGCGCAAACGCTTGACTTCGCTGCGCAGCGTCTGGTCCCGTGGCGTCCATCACCGACAAGCCAAGGTACCGGGTCGCGGCAGCAGCCTCCTGCGAGTCCGCCTGTAACGATCCGCGCCGACGAGCGCCCAACGGCATACGACCCCCCTGCGGGAGCCAGCACTCAGAACAGCCCTAGGAGCCGGAGCATGATCGAAGTCAGCGACGAACAAAAACTTCTCGCCCAAACGCTCATCGAGAAGAAGTCTCCGATGGAGGCGTTCCGGTCGGCGGAGCTGCCGGCGTCGGCGATGCTCGAGGTCGGCCTCGAGATGGAGCAGGTCCGCGAGGCGGGCTACGACGTCAATGATCTGAAGGAGGAGGAGTTCGCCGCCGAGAAGCTCCACGGCCTCTACCCGGCGGGCGAGTTCCTCGACAGCGAGTGGGAGCTGGCCGCGCTCAAGGAGGGCGGCTACACCGTCCCGGAGTTCCGCGAGGGGGGTTGGGATCCCAACGATCTGCTCGCCGACGACGTCTTCACCACCGAGGAGTTCCATGGCGAGGGCGGCGAGGGTGAGGATGCCGGCGAGGTGTGGCCGGCCGAGGAGCTGAAGGCGGCCGAGATCGGCGCCGACATCCTCCGTGAGGGCGGGTACACCGCGCTCGAGCTCAAGGAGGGCGGCTACGACGCGAAGGAGCTGAAGGAGGCCGACTACACC
>JBPEXA010000387.1:0-5040 GCA_052032135.1 Thermoanaerobaculia bacterium
ACGAGATGCCGTCCTACTCGCCGGTCGGCGCCACCAACCTCGGCGACCACCGCTTCGACGGCGAGCTCGACGAGGTGTCAGCCGCGGCGCGCGCGCGGTGGGCCGACTTCGCGCGGGAGATGCAGCGCGAGATGGCGGCCATCGACCGCAGCGAGCTGTCGCGCGCCCACCAGGTCGACTACGCGCTGCTCGCCCACGCCCTCGAATCGGGCCTGTGGAGCGCCGAGGTGGTGCGCGCCTGGGAGTGGAACCCGCTGCGCTACACCGGTCTCGCGGGCGGCGCCGTCTACTCGCTGATGGCGCGCGACTTCGCGCCGCTGCCGGAGCGCCTCTCCCACGTCGCCGACCGCCTCGAGCAGCTGCCGCGCTTCTACCGGCAGGTGCGCGCCACCCTGATCCCCGAGCGGGTGCCGCGGGTCCACGCCGAGACCGCCGTGCGCCAGAACCGCGGCGTGCTGTCGATCCTCGACGACATGGTGCGGCCGCAGCTCGATCAGCTCGACGTCGCCGGCCGCGAGCGCCTCGAGGCGGCGATCGAGACCGCCACGGCGGCGGTCGAAGAGCAGCAGACGTGGCTCGAAGAGACGCTGCTGCCGGCCGCCGCCGGCGACTTCCGGGTCGGTCGCGACATCTTCGACCGCCGCCTCGGCTACGCCCTGAACACCGAGCTCGACCGCGAGGCGCTGCGAGCGCGCGCCAAGGCGGAGTTCGACCGCATCCGCGCCGAGATGTACGAGGTGTCGAGGGCGATCTACCTCGAGCAGTACCCGATGGCGAAGCTCCCCGTCGAGGCCGACGAGGCTCTGCGCCAGGTGGTGATCCGCGCCGCCCTCGAGGTCGCCTATCGCGACCTGCCGGCCCGCGACGCCATCGTCGACACCGCCAAGGCGCAGATCGAGCAGGCGACAGCCTTCGTGCGCGACCACGACCTGGTCTCGGTGCCCGACGACCCGATCGAGGTGATCATCATGCCGGAGTTCGCGCGTGGCGTGTCGATCGCCTACTGCGACGCCCCCGGTCCCCTCGACACCGGCCAGAAGACCTTCTACGCCATCTCGCCGATCCCCGAGGAGTGGACCGACGAGCAGGTGCGGTCGTTCCTGCGCGAGTACAACGTCTACTCGATGCAGGACCTCACCATCCACGAGGCGATGCCCGGCCACTACCTGCAGCTCGCCCACTCGGGGCGCTACCCGTCGACCCTGCGCGCGGTGCTGCAGTCGGGCACCTTCATCGAGGGGTGGGCGGTCTACGCCGAGCAGTTCATGGTCGACGCCGGCTACAACGGCGACGACCCGCGGCAGCATCTGATCGCCCTCAAGTGGCTGCTGCGCGCGGTCACCAACGCCCTGATGGACCAGGCGATCCACGTCGACGGCATGAGCCGCGACGAGGCGATGGAGCTGATGGTCGAAGGGGGCTTTCAGGAGGAGCGCGAAGCGGCCTTGAAGTGGACGCGCGCGCAGCTGAGCTTCACCCAGCTGTCGACCTACCTGGTCGGCTACCTCGAGCACGTCGATCTGCGGCGCGAGGCGGAGGCGGCGCGGGGAGACGCGTTCACCGTCCGCGACTATCACGACCGCGTGCTCTCCTTCGGCTCACCGCCGGTGCGCTACGTGCGGGCGCTGCTGCTCGACGAGGCGATTCCCGACTGAGTCCGGCCGCCCCTCACTCCTGCACGACCGACCACTCCGAGAGATCGCCGCTCTCGAAGTCGTCGCGGTGGAGCGCGGTGTCGGCGTCGTAGCGCACCAGCAGGGCGTCGAGGCCGTCGGCGCCGTTCGACAGCCAGCCGGCGACCGCCAGCTCGCCGTCGGTGGTGGCGAGCGCCTGGAAGGCGCGGTCGTCGGAGCTGCCGCCGAAGGTGCGCGTCCACAGCTCGTTGCCCGCCGCGTCGGCGCCGATCACGTAGAGGTCCCAGCTGCCGGCGCCTTCCGAGCCGGTGCGGCCGGCCACCACGTAGCCGCCGGAGGGGAGCTGCAGCAGCGCTTCGCCGACGTCGTCGGCGGCACCGCCGTAGGTGCGCTCCCACTCGATGACGCCGGCGGCGTCGACCTTGACCAGGTAGACCTCGCAATCGGTGCTCGGCGTCGCGCAGCCGACCCCGACGAAGCCGCCGTCGGCCGTCGGCTCGACGTCGTTGCACTCGCCACCGGCGAAGCCGCCGCCGTAGGTCCCCTCCCACAGCAGGGTGCCGAGCGGATCGAGCCGCAGCAGGTAGCACGCCCAGTCGCTGCTCTGGGTCACGCCGCCGACGATGTAGCCGCCGCCCTCGACCTCCTCGATCGCCAGGCCGACGTCGTTGCCGGAATCTCCGAGCGAGTAGGTGCGCGCCCACAGCTCCTGGCCGGCGGCATCGGTCTTCACCACCCAGACGTCGTAGGAGCCGAACTCGCCCGGCTGCACCCACTTCTGCCCGGCGAGGACGAAGCCGCCGTCGCTGGTCGGCGTCACCGAGTGGGCGCGCTCGTCGATGCCGGCATCGCCGTAGAAGCGCTCCCACAATCGGGTGCCGTCGGGGCCGACGCGGGCGAGGTACATGTCGTGGCCGCCGTTGTTGGCGCCCGACATGCCGGCGACCGCGATGTCACCACCGGCGAGCTGGCGCACCGCGAACCCCCAGTCGGTGTCGACGCCGTCCCAGCTCGCGGCCCACACCGGCTCACCGCCGTCGTCGGTGCGGATCAGCAGAAAGTCGTCGCCGGTCGGCGTCTCCTGGTAGCCCCACAGCACGAAGCCGCCGTCGAGCGTGCGGTCGGCGGCGAAGGCGGTCTGCTTCCCCTCACCGCCGTAGGTGCGCGACCAGACGACCTCCTGGGCGTGCGCCGCGGCGACGGCGATGAGGACGGGAAGGGCGAGCGGGACGAGACGACGCAAAAGCGGCATTCGACCATGTTGACGCCTCGCGGATGACACCCCGGTGACGGCGAGCCGCGACGCTCTAGCCATAGACCTCCCGGCGATGCCCGATCTTGAGCACGATCACCACCAACCTGCGCTGCTCGACGCTGTAGAGCACGCGGTAGCGACCCACCCGCAGGCGGAAGACGTCCTCGTAGCCGCTGAGCTTGCGCGATCCACGCGGCCGGGGGTCGCTCGCCAGCGGCAGGATCGCCGCCACCACTCTCTCCTGCTCCCGGCGCGGCAGCTTGCGGAGCTGTTGCTCTGCGGTGCGGGAGATCTCGAGCCGGTAGCTAGGCATCGAGGCCGAGCTCGGCGAGCACCTCGGAGAGCGGGCGCGTCGGCTCGTGACGGATCTTCTTGAGCTCTTCGATGTCGTCGAGCTCCTCGAGGCGGTCGATCAGGGCTTCGCGCACGAAGTGATTGACCGCGATGCCGTGCGCCTTGCAGTGCTCATCGATCGCACGCTTGAGCGCGCGCTCGACCCGAACGTTGATCTGTGTCGTCGGCATCGTTCGCCTCCAATGCTAGCAATTGGTAGCACGCTTCGCTACCGGAGTCTACGCGGGACCTGACTCGCTCACCAGGGACGAAACGAAAGGCCCACCGGCGGCCTTGCAGCTTGCCGCCACCGGCGGTCAGCCCGTAGCATCGATCTCACACCCACCGACAACGTCGCTCGCGAGCGGCAGAGGGCCGGCGCGACGCCGGCCGGGAGGAGAGGATGATGAGGAGTGAGAGGAGAATCGTCCTGCTGGCGGCAACGCTGGCCATCGGCGCCGGCACGGCCGCCGTCGTCGCCGACCACCACGAGGAGGCCTACCACGCCATGGCAGACGCCTGGGAGGCGGCCTACAACACGGGTGATGCCGCCGCCGTCGCCGCCTTCTATCTCGAGGACGGCATGCGGATGCCGCCGCACGCCACGGTGGTCAACGGCCGTGAGGCGATCCAGGCCCAGATCCAGGAAGGGATGGACCTGGGGCTGGCCCGGATCGACATCACCACCGTCGAATCCAAGGTGTGGGGCGACGAGGGGTGGGCGCGCGGTACCTGGGTCGGCATGGACGCCGAGGGCAACACCCTCGACCAGGGGAAGTGGATGCAGATCGGCAGGCTCGTCGACGGCAAGTGGCACGCCGCCATGGACATCTGGAACTCCGACTTGCCGATGCCTCAATAGTCGCCTTCCGTCGGCGCCCCCGGTGGCACCAGCGGCGCAGCACGCTCACCGCCCCGTATACTCCGCCTCCACCACGGGTCGTCTTGGACCCGAATCGAGGAGGAGTTCTCATGCAGCGATGGACGCTCACCCTGGCCGCCGCGGCGCTCTGCTTCGGCATCGTGACCGCCGCGCCCGCCGACCACCACGAAACTGCCGCACCCGCCGAGGAGGCGCAGATGCCGGAGATGGGCCCGCCCGAGGAGATGAAGATCGTCGAGGCGATGAACGGCGAGTACGACGTCAAGTTCTTCTACAAGATGGACCCGACGAGCGAGGAGTGGGTCGAGACCGCGGCCACCGCGACGCTCAGCTCGGTGGTCGCCGGCGGTGCCCAGAAGATGGAGTTCGAGGGCAACATGATGGGGATGCCGTTCCAGGGCGTCGGCCTCACCAGCTACGACCGCTACACCCAGCAGTGGCAGATGACGTGGGTCGACAGCATGGGCGCCCGGATCTCGATGTACACCGGCTCCTTCGACGACGGCAAGATGGTCGTCACCGGTGAGGACATGGGCCCCGACGGCGCCACCTACAAGGCGCGCCTCACCACCTACAACATCACCGACGACGGCTACGACTGGCTCTACGAGCTGTCGATGGACGGCGGCGCGACCTACATCAAGGGCGCGAAGGCGACCTACACCCGCAAGTAGCCGCTTGATCGACAGCCTCAAAGCGATCCGCGACCTCGACCCCGTCGAGGTCCGCGTCCTCGGCGCCCTGCTCGAGAAGGAGCGGACGACGCCCGACGCCTATCCGCTGACCGTCAACGCACTGATCGCCGCCTGCAACCAGAAGTCGAACCGCGATCCGGTCACCGCGCTGACCGAGACCGAGGTGGTCGAGGCGCTCGACGCGCTGCGCGTCGACGTCCTCGCCTGGCGCACCGACGGCGCGCGCGCCGAGCGGTGGTC
>JBPEXA010000388.1:0-8261 GCA_052032135.1 Thermoanaerobaculia bacterium
CGCGGGACGCCGAGGTCGGCGATCGCGACGCGCTGCGCGACCTCGGCTACCTGGGGGGCGACGTGCCGCCGAAGGCGGAGTACACGACCGCCGACGACCCCAAGAACCTCATCCACCTCGACGCCAAGATGCACCGGCTGATCGACCGCTTCCATCGCGGGCGACTCGACGAGGCGGAGCGGCTGGCCCGCGAGGTGCTCGCCGAGCGCGACGACATGGCCGCCGCCCACTACTACCTGGCGCAGGTGCTGCTCGCCGGCGAGCGGCTCGAGGCGGCGATCGCGGCGATGGAGCGGGCGCGCCGGCTCGGCGTCGCGTCGGCGGCGCTCGAGCGGCAGCTCGGCCTGTCGCTCAGCGAAGCGGGGCGCTACCGCGAGGCGATCGAGGTGCTGCGGCCGCTGGCGGAGGAGGGGGACGGCGCCTCGTGGAACGCGCTCGGCGTGGCGCTGTCGGAGGCGGGCGATCAAGCCGCGTCGCGGCGGGCGCTCGAGCGGGCGCTGGCGATCGATCCGCGCGATCCGTCGGCGCATCAGAACCTCGCCCTCACGGCGTTGCGCGAGCAGCGGTGGGCGGCGGCCGAGGGGCACGCCCGACGGGCGCTGGAGCTCAACCCCGACCTCAGCCTCGCCTGGGGGTATCTCGGCGCCGCGCACTACCAGAGCGGCCGCCGGCGCGAGGCGCTCGAGGCGTGGCAGCGGGCGATCGACGCCGACGCCTCCAACTTCGACGCCCTCTTCAACCTGTCGCGGGTCGCCGCCGAGCTCGGTGATCTGGCGACGTTGCGCGCCGCGCTCGAGCGCTTCGTGCGGACCGCGCCGCCGCGCCGCTACGGACCGGAGATCGAGGCGGCGCGGGCGCGGCTGGCCGAGCTGAGCGGGTGAGGCGGGCGAGGGTGGCGGCGGCGATCGCGGTGGCGGCCGCGGCGCCGGCGGCGGGGGAGGGGCAGGTCCGCTTCGTCGACGTCGCGGCGGCGATGGGCGTCGAGCTGGTGAACGTCGCCGGCGCCGCCGCCAAGGAGTACATCGTGCAGTCGACCGGCAACGGCGCCGCCTGGCTCGACTACGACGGCGACGGCGACCTCGATCTGCTGCTGACCCACGGCTCGACGCTCGAGCGGATGGCGTCGGCGGCCGACCTGCTGCTCGCCCTCTACCGCAACGACGGCGAGCGCTTCGTCGACGCCGGCGCCGCCGCCGGCCTCGACGACTCCGGGTGGGCGAACGGCGTCTGCTTCGCCGACTGGGACGGCGACGGCGACGACGACGTCTACGTCACCGCTCACGGCGCCAACCGCTTCTACGTCAACGACGGTCGCGGCCGCTTCGACGAGCGGGCGGCGGAGCTCGGCGTCGCCGATCGCCGCTGGTCGACGAGCTGCGCCTGGGCCGACTACGACCTCGACGGCCATCTCGACCTCTACGTCGCCAACTACCTGCGCTTCGAGCGCGAGCAGATCCCGCCGCGCGGCTGCAACTACATGGGGCACGCGAGCTTCTGCGGCCCGCTCGGGCTCCCCGGCGAGCCCGACGCCCTCTACCGCAACGTCGAGGGGCAGGCGTTCGAGGAGGTCACCGAGGCGAGCGGTCTGGCGGCGCGCGGCCGCTACGGGATGGCGGTCGCCTTCGTCGACGTCGACGGCGATCGGTGGCCCGACCTCTTCGTCGCCAACGACTCGCAGCCCAACTACTTCTTCCGCAACCGCGGCGACGGCACCTTCGTCGAGAGCGGCCTGCTCTCCGGCCTCGCGGTCAGCGGCCGCGCCGAGGCGCAGGCGGCGATGGGGATCGCGATCGGCGATACCGACCGCGACGGCGACCTCGACCTCTTCATCACCAACTTCTCCCAGGACCACAACACCCTCTACCGCAACGACGGCGGCGCGGTGTTCGCCGACACCACCTTCCTCGCCGGCGTCGGCGGCGAGTCGATCCCCTACCTGGCGTGGGGGACGCTGTTCGCCGACCTCGACAACGACGGGGCGCTCGATCTGTTCGTCGCCAACGGCCACATCTACGAGGACGTCGCCGGCTTCGGCATCGGCTCGACCTACGACGAGCCCAACCAGCTGTTCGTCAACCGCGGCGACGGCCGGTTCGAGGAGGCGACGGCGGCGGCGGGACCGGGGTTCGAGACCGAGCGGTCGAGCCGCGGCGCGGCGGCCGGCGACTTCGACGGCGACGGCGATCTCGACCTCGCGGTGGTCAACATGGCGGCGGCGCCGTCGCTGCTGCGCAACGACAGCCCGCCGGCCGGCTGGCTCCGTCTGCGCCTGATCGGGCGGCGCTCGGCGGCCGACCCGGTGGGAACGGTCGCCACCGTCACCGGACCGCGGCCGGCGCCGACCGCCGTGCTGCTGGGCGGCGACAGCTACCAGTCGGCGAGCGAGCGCCGGGTGCACTTCGGCCTCGGCGTCGACCACCCCGCCCCGACGGCCGTCGAGCTGCGGTGGCCGTCCGGCGCTCGCCAGCGGCTCGTCGACCCGACGCCGTCGCGGCTGATGGTGGTGGTCGAGCCGGCGCCGCCGGAGCGGGATTGACACCGTCACGGCGCCTTGCTACGTTCATCGGCCGCCGGCGGCGACGCCGGATCTTCACCCTGAAGGCCCGTAGCTCAGATGGTTAGAGCGCTACGTTGACATCGTAGAGGTCAGCGGTTCAAGTCCGCTCGGGCCTACCACCACGCCGCGAACGCTCACGGGAACAGCCGAGGATGGAAGGATGCACGACCGGTTTCCGACCCGTGCGCGCCGAGTCGACTCCAGGCGCTTAGCTCAGCTGGTTAGAGCGCTACCTTCACACGGTAGAGGTCAGCGGTTCGAGTCCGCTAGCGCCTACCATCGCCCGCGAGATCGACGATGATCGAACTGACGCTGCCGGACGGCTCGAGCCGGAGCGTGGCGGACGGCACGACGCCGCTCGAGGTGGCGGCGCAGATCGGCGCCGGACTGGCGAAGGCGGCGATCGGCGCCGAGCTCGACGGCGAGCCGGTCGACCTGCGCCAGCCGCTCGAGAGCGGCGGCGCCTTCCGCATCTTCACCGACCGCAACCCGGAGGCGGGCCCGTTCGTCCGCCACAGCGCCGAGCACGTCCTCGCCGACGCCGTCCAGCGGCTGTGGCCCGAGGTCGAGATCGACGCCGGCCGCCAGGACCACTCCGAGAAGTTCCAGTACGACTTCCGGTTCCCGCGGCCGTTCACCGCCGAGGATCTCGAGGCGATCGAGGCGAAGATGCGCGAGATCGTCGCCGAGGACAGCGTCTTCGAGCGGGTCGAGATCTCGCGCCGCGACGCCGAGAAGCTGTTCCGCGACCTCGGCCAGACGCTCAAGCTCGAGCGGCTCGCCGACATCCCGGAGGGGGAGACGATCACCCTCTACCGGCACGGGCGGTTCGTCGACCTCTGTCGCGGCCCGCACGCCCAGCGCGCCTCCCAGATCGGCGCCCTCAAGCTGCTCGAATCGTCGGGCGTGCACTGGAAGGGGGACGAGGCGAACGAGATGCTGCAGCGGATCTACGGCACCGCGTTCGCCACCGCGACGGAGCTCGCCGACTACGAGGAGCGCGTCGAGCAGGCGGCGGCTCGCGACCACCGCCGGCTCGGCCCCGAGCTCGACCTCTTCAGCTTCAGCGACCTCGCTCCCGCCAACCCCTTCTTCCACCCCCGCGGCGCCGTCGTCTACAACGCGCTGATCGACTACGTCCGCGAGGTGCAGGAGGCGTACGGCTTTCGCGAGGTGATCACCCCGCAGATTCTCGACGTCGACCTGTGGCACACCTCCGGCCACTACGACAACTACCGCGAGAACATGTTCTTCACCGAGCTCGATGAGCGCCAGTTCGCGGTCAAGCCGATGAACTGCCCGACGCACTGCCTGATCTACGGCACCGCCCTGCGCTCCTATCGCGACCTGCCGGTCCGCTACGCCGACTTCGGCCGTCTCCATCGCTACGAGCGCAGCGGCGTCACTTCGGGACTGACTCGGGTCCGCTCGTTCTCGCAGGACGACGCCCACGTCTTCTGCACCCAGGAGCAGGTCGAGGAGGAGGTGCTGGCGCTGGTGTCGATGATCCGCGGCATCTACGACACCTTCGGCTTCGACGACCTGGTGATCGAGCTGTCGACCCGCCCCGAGAAGCGGCTCGGTTCGGAAGCGCTGTGGGACCGCGCCGAGGCGGCGCTCGCCGCCGCCCTCGACGCCGCGGCGATCGACTACGAGGTCAACGCCGGCGACGGCGCCTTCTACGGGCCGAAGATCGACTTCCAGGTCGCCGACGCCATCGGCCGCTCCTGGCAGCTCGGAACGGTGCAGCTCGACTACCAGCTGCCGGAGCGGTTCGAGCTCACCTACGTCGGCGCCGACGGCGAGGAGCACCGCCCGGTGATGATCCACCGCGCCATGCTCGGCTCCCTGGAGCGCTTCATGGGCATCCTGATCGAGCACACCGCGGGCGCCTTCCCGGTCTGGCTGGCGCCGGTGCAGGCGGTGGTGCTGCCGGTGTCGGAGAAGTTCGCCGACTATGCCGAGTCGGTGCGCGCCGAGGTCGCCGCCGCCGGCGTGCGGGTGGAGGTCGACGCCCGCAACGAGAAGCTCGGCTACCGGATCCGCGAGGCGCAGCTCGCCAAGATCCCCTACATGCTCGTCGTCGGCGGTCGCGAGGCCGAGAGCCGCGAGGTCGCCGTGCGGCTGCGCGACGGCACCGACCTCGGCTCGATGCCGATCCCGCTCGTCACCGAGCGCGCCAAGGAGCGGATCGCCTCGCGATCGCTGGAGCTGTAGGACCGGTGGAGCCGTCGCAGCTGGTCGAAGGCCTCGCCTTCTACCTCGTCTTCCTCTTCTCGGTCGTGCTGCACGAGGCGGCCCACGCCTGGGCGGCGAAGCGCGGCGGCGACCTGACCGCCTACCGCGGCGGCCAGGTGACCCTCGACCCGCTGCCCCACATCCGCCGCGAGCCGTTCGGCATGGTGGTCCTGCCGCTGCTGTCGGTGCTGTTGATCGGCTGGCCGTTCGGCTTCGCGAGCGCCCCCTACGATCGCCACTGGGCGGTCCGCCACCCGCGCCGCGCGGCGTGGATGGCGCTCGCCGGGCCGGCCGCCAACCTCGCGCTGGTGGTCGTCGCCGGTCTGTTGGTGGTGATCGGCGCGCGGCTGGCGGTGTTCGCGACGCCGGATGCGATCGGCTTCAGCCGGATCACCGCCGCCGGCCCCGCGGGGGCCGAATGGGCGGTCTTCTTCGTCAGCGCGTTCTTCTCGCTCAACCTGCTGCTGGCGGTGCTCAACCTCATCCCGGTGCCGCCGCTCGACGGCAGCTCGGCGCTGCCGCTGCTGATGCCGAAGGGGTGGATCGCCCGCTATCAGGAGTTCGTCTGGAGCCAGCCGATGCTCGGCTGGATCGGCATCCTGGTCGCCTGGCGCCTCCTCGACCGGCTCTTCCACCCCGTCTGGCTGCAGGCGGTCGACCTCCTCTACCCGGCGGTCGGCTTCGGTTGAGGCGGTCGTCGGTCCGACCGACGACCGTCGAGGCGGCGCTCTTGCCACCGTCTGCCCGCCCTCCTATAATCGGCGGCTCTTTGGAAGGAGTCCCCCCGTGCCCAAGATGAAATCGCATCGAGGCGCCAGCAAGCGCTTCACCACCACCGGTACCGGCAAGGTGCGGCGCAACCACTCGATGCACTCGCACATCCTGACCAAGAAGAGCTCCAAGCGGAAGCGCAAGCTGCGCCAGAAGGCGCTGGTGCGGGGGAAGTTCGCCCGCATGATCCGCCAGCTGATCAGCGACTGACGACAGCGACGTCGCCGACGGAACGAACCTGTCCGTCGCGATCTGAATCCCGGCCCGTCACGGGCCGACATCGCCCCGCGGGGCGCCAACGAGGTTCGAGATGAGAGTCAAGCGCGGCAACAAGCGCTCCCAGAAGCGCAAGAAGGTCCTCAAGCTCGCCAAGGGCTACTACGGACGCAAATCGAAGGCCTACCGGGTCGCCAAGGAGGCGGTCGACCGAGCCGGGCAGTTCGCCTACCGTGACCGCCGGGCGAAGAAGCGGTCGTTCCGGCGACTGTGGATCGTGCGCATCAACGCCGCCGCCCGCCTCAACGGCATCTCCTACAACCGCCTGATCGAAGGGCTGAAGAAGGCGGGCGTCGACGTCAACCGCAAGATGCTGGCCGATCTCGCGGTGAGGGACGCCGACGGGTTCGCGAGCCTGGCCGAGGTCGCCAAGCAGCACGCCGGCGCCCCGCCGAGCGGGCCGGCGGTCGCCGCCGCCGCGAGCTCCGAGGAGGAGTAACCGTGGCGGCCGGGGATCGCGCGCCGGAGGCGGCAGCCGATCTCGCCCGCGAGCAGGAGCGCTTCGAGGAGCAGGCGTCCCAGGTCGCCAGCCGGGACGATTGGGAGGCGCTGCGCCTCGCCTGGGTGGGGCGCAAGCAGGGGACGGTGCGAGCGCTGCTCGCCGCCATCCGCGAGGTCGCACCCGACGAGCGCCGCGCCTACGGCCAGGGGGTCAACGAGCTCAAGGTGCACGTCGAGCGGCGCCTCGAGGAGCTCGACGCGGCGCTCCGCTCGGTGGAGCATGCCTCCTCTGCGCAGACCGCGGCGGTCGACGTCACCCTCCCCGGACGCCGTCCCGAGGTCGGCTCGATCCACCCGGTGTCGATCGTCACCGACGAGATCGTCTCCATCTTCCAGGCGATGGGCTACTCGGTCGCCGAGGGCCCGGAGGTCGAGGACGACTACTACAACTTCGGCGCGCTCAATTTTCCCGCCGATCATCCCGCTCGCGACACCCAGGACACCTTCTTCGTCGAGGGCGGCCGGCTGCTGCGCACCCACACCTCGCCGGTCCAGATCCGCACCATGCTGGAGCGCGAGGCGCCTCCGATCCGCATCGTCTGTCCCGGCCGCGTCTACCGCCACGACAACGACCTGCGGCACTCGCCGATGTTCCATCAGATCGAGTGCCTGGCGGTCGACCGCGGCATCACGCTCGGCCATCTCAAAGGGACGATCGAAGCCTTTGTCCGGCGGCTGTTCCATCCCGACACCGGCGTGCGGCTGCGGCCGAGCCACTTTCCGTTCACCGAGCCGTCGGCCGAGGTCGACATCACCTGCCCGTTCTGCGGCGGAGGCGGTTGCCGCACCTGCTCCGACAGCGGCTGGATGGAGATCCTCGGCTCCGGCATGGTCGACCCGAGGGTGCTCGCCGAGTGCGGCTTCGATCCCGACGTCTACAGCGGCTTCGCCTTCGGTCTCGGCATCGATCGGGTGGCGATGATCCGCTTCGGCATCCCCAACATCCGCACCCTGTTCGAGAACGACGAGCGCCTGCTGCGCCAGGTGAGGGGCTGAGCGATGGACTTCTCGCTCGATTGGATCGGGCAGTACGTCGAGCTCCCCGATATCGACGCCACGTCGGCGGCGCTCACCGAGGTCGGGCTGGCGGTGGAGGGGGTCGGCGGTGGCGACGGGGCGACGACGCTCGACGTCGACGTCACGACCAACCGGCCCGACTGCATGTGCCACCTGGGGCTCGCCCGCGAGCTGGCGGTGCGGCTCGACACGACGCTGCGGGTTCCGGACGCCGACCCCGACGCCGCCGGCGAACCGGCCTCGACCGCCGTCCGAGTGTCGATCGACGACGGCGACGGATGCCCGCGCTACCGGGCGCGGGTGGTGCGCGGCGTCGAGGTCGGCCCCAGCCCGCCGTGGCTGCGCGCCGCCCTCGAGACGATCGGCCAGCGACCGATCAACAACGTCGTCGACGTCACCAACTTCGTCCTCTGGGAGTGCGGGCAGCCGGTCCACGCCTTCGACCTCGACGCGATCTCGGGAGGGGAGATCGTCGTGCGGCGGGCGCGCTCGGGCGAGACGCTGCGCACCCTCGACGGCGAGGACCGGGAGCTCGCTCCCGAGGTGCTGGTGATCGCCGACGCCGAGCGCCCGGTGGCGCTCGCGGGGATCATGGGCGGGCTGGAGAGCGAGGTCGGCGAGGGGACGAGCGACGTGTTGATCGAATGCGCGCACTTCGACCCCACCGTCGTCCGCAAAGGGGCCGCGCGGCTGGCGATGCACACCGACGCCAGCCACCGGTTCGAGCGCGGTGCCGACCCCGAGGGCCCGGTGTGGGCGGCCGATCGGGTCGCGGCGCTGATCGCCGAGGTGGCGGGCGGCACGGTCGCGGAGGGTGCCGTCGACGTCGTCTCGGACGCCTTCCCGGCACGCCTCGAAGGGATACTCGACCGCGACCGCCTCGCCGCCTTCGGAGGCCTCG
>JBPEXA010000389.1:0-2709 GCA_052032135.1 Thermoanaerobaculia bacterium
CGGGCGATCATGCAGCTGATCCACGACGTGACCCCCGGAGCGCAGTCGATCTTCCACTCCGCCTTCAACGGCGTCGCCAGCTTCGCCAACGGCATCCAGGAACTGGCCGATGCCGGCGCCACGGTGATCGTCGACGACGTCTTCTACTTCAACGAGCCGTTCTTCCAGGACGGCGTCATCGCCCAGGCGGTCGACGCCGTCTCCGCCGGCGGCGTCGCCTTCTTCAGCTCGGCGGGCAACAACGCCGACCAGTCGTATGCCAGTGATTTCATCGACAGCGGCACCGCCGGCCGTGGCGGCGGCTGGTTGCACGACTTCGACCCCGGAGCCGGCGTCGACACCCGGCAGTCGATCACCCTCGAGGCCGACGCCCGCACGACCATCATCCTCAACTGGGATCAGCCGTACGCCAGCGCCTCGGGGCTCGGCGGTTCGACCACCGATCTCGACATCCACCTCTACCGCGCCGACGGCACCTACCTCTACAGCGCCTCCAACAGCAACGTCGGCGGCGATCCGATCGAGATCCTGCAGATGAACAACACCGGCCCGGCGGAGACGGTGCAGATCGAGATCGAGTTCTTCGACGGCCCCAACGGCGCCGACCCGATCCCCACCATCCTGCGCTACGTCTACCTCAACCGCGACTCGACGATCGACGAATGGGCGACCGACAGCGGCAGCTGCTTCGGCCACTCCAACGGTCACGGCACGATCAGCGTCGGCGCCGCCAACTACTGGCAGACCCCCGCCTTCGGGCAGGACCCGGCGATCGTCGCCACCTATTCCTCGCACGGCGGGCTGCCGATCTGGTTCGACCTCGCCGACAACCGGATCGGGCCGATCGATCGCGACAAGCCCGAGATCGTGGCGCCCGACGGCGTCAACACCACCTTCTTCGGCACCGACATCGCCGATCCCGGCGACGGCAGCGATCTCGACACCCATCCGAACTTCTTCGGCACCTCGGCGGCGGCGCCGATCGCGGCGACCACCGCCATCATGATGCGCCAGATCGATCCGTCGATCACCCGCGACGAGATCGAGGCGTGTGTCAACCGCAGCGGCCGCGACATGGGGGCCGGCGGCTTCGAGAACGTCAACGGCAACGGCTTCATCACCCCGTCGGCGGCGCTCGCCTGCGCCCGCGGCGACTGGGGCGATCTGCCGGACAGCGTCTACCCCACCCTCGAGATCCAGAACTCGCCGCGCCACGTCCTCGACGACGCTACCTGGCTCGGCAGCGTGGTCGACGACGATCTCGACGGTCAGCCCGACGGCACCGCCGGCGGCGACGACCTCGACGGCACCGACGACGAGGACGGCGTCGTCTTCGTCACGCCGCTGGTGCCCGGCCGCAACGCGCGCATCGACGTCACCCACACCGCCGGCTTCTTGAGCGCCTTCGTCGATTTCAACGGCGACGGCGACTTCGCCGATGCCGGCGAGGTACTGGCCGCCGACCAGCAGGTGAGCGCCGTCACCGAGGCGACCACCGTCTTCACCGTCGCCGTGCCGGCGACCGCGGTCGACCTGACGCCGTCTCGCTTCCGCATCACCGCCAACGCCGGTGAGGGGGGCGCCGCCCCGATCGGTCCGGCGCTCACCGGCGAGGTGGAGGACTACGTGCTCGCTCGCATCGGCAGCGACGTCTGGATCGACACCGACGGCGACGGCCGGCAGGACGCCGGCGAGCCGCCGCTCGCCGGAGCCGTGTTCGAGCTGCTCGACGCCGCCGGCAGCCCGGTGCTCGACGCCGACGGGCAGCCGATCTCGGTGACCTCCGACGCCGCCGGCAGCTACGCCTTCCCCGGCCTCCCCGCCGGCTCGTACCGCCTGCGGGTGACGCCGCCCGCCGGCTACTCGCTCACCACCCGGGACGGCGCCCCCGACTCCGAGGACAGCGACTTCGACCCGTCGACCGGCCTGTCGGCGCCGATCGCCGTCTCCGCCGGCACCCTCGACAGCGATCTCGACGCCGGCTTCACCGGCAACGGCTCCGATTGGGGTGATCTGCCGGACAGCTTCGGCACCCTCGACGCCTCCGGTGGCGCCCGGCACGCCTTCGTCGCCGGCAGCTACCTCGGCGGCTCGATCGACGCCGAGAACGACGGCGTGCCGGGTGCGGCCGCCGACGGCGACGACGCCGTCGGCGACGACGAGGACGGCATCGCCTTCCTCGATCCGATCCAACCCGGACAGCCCGCCCGCATCGAGGTGACCGCCTCGCAGGCCGGCTTCCTCAACGCCTGGATCGACTTCGACGCCAGTGCCGGCTTCGGCGCCGGTGAGCAGGTGCGGGCCGACGTCGCCGTTCCCGCCGGCGTCTCCACCTTCCAGGTGACCGCCCCGGCCGGCTCGAGCGGCATCTTCCACAATCGGTTCCGCTTCAGCACCGACGACCCGGCGGGCGCCCTCGGGGCGGCCGGCGCCTGGGACAACGGAGAGGTCGAGGACTACGCCCTCGCCTCGATCGGCGGTCGCGTGTGGAACGACGACGGCGCCGGCGGCGGCGGTGTCGCCGACGGGCTCCAGAACGGCAGCGAGGCGGGGATGGCCGACGTCGTCGTGACGCTGCTCGACGCCGCCGGCAACCCGGAGCTCGACGCCGCCGGCGATCCGATCACCACGGTGACCGACGCCTCGGGCAACTACGAGTTCCCCGGCCTGCCGATCGCCTCCTATCGCGTCGCCTTCACCTTGCCGCCC
>JBPEXA010000039.1:0-1799 GCA_052032135.1 Thermoanaerobaculia bacterium
ACGGCACCAGGGCGCACGACTCGACCGGCCGACCCCAGAAGCCGCTGTCTTGCATGCCCGCCGGCGCCAGCGCGAGCTCGCGCACCACCTCCTCGAACGGGCGGCCGGCGACGCGCTCGACGATCAGCGCTGCGAGGCTGTAGCCGTTGGCGCTGTAGAGGTACTCGGCGCCGACCGGATGGGCGAGGCGGGTGGCGAGGATCGCTTCGATCGCGAGCTGCGGGTCGGTGATCCCCTCCGCCACGTAGGAGTCGGGCAGCCCGGAAGTGTGGGTGAGCAGGTGGTGCAGGGTGATCGCCCGCTTGTCCTCCGGAACCCCGTCGAGGTAGGCGCCGATCGGCGCCCGGAGATCGAGGCTCCCGCGCTCGGCGAGGGCGACGGCGGTCGCCGCGGTGAACATCTTCGAGACGGACGCCACCCAGAAGCACGGCTCACGATCGCCCTCCGCTTCGGCCATGCCGTACGACCGATGCAGGACGACGCCGTCGGCGGTCTCCACCAGGACGACGCCGGCGAACCCCTCCGCGACCCGCGATTCGAGGTAGCGGTCGAGCGCCTCGGTGACGTCGGGTGCCGGCGGCACGGCGCCGACCTCGGCAGCGTGCGCGCACGCCGCCCAAGCGGGTGCGCACGCCACCAGCAGGACGATCAGTGGGGTCGAAACGAGGCGTGGCGCGGTCGACATCGGGTCGGGCGTTGCAGCGGAGTCCGCCGCCGGTGGTGACGCGCCGCCATTGTAGACGGCGCACCGCGATCGAACCTCCGGGCGCTCCCGTCCGTCCCCTACTACGAGCGTGCAACGAATCGCTCGCCCCGCCGTAGATTCCCGTAGAGGAGGCCATCATGAGGAAGCCATCGCTTGCCGCCGTCGGCGTGCTGCTGCTCGCCGCTCCGATCGCTCGCGCGGCGACCGTCGACCGCGAGTTCCAGCAGTCGTTCGACGTCGTGCCGGGCGCCACGCTGAAGTTGATGCACGACGACGGCGACGTCGAGATCCGGCCGTGGGACCAGAGTCGCATCGACGTCCACGTCCGCTACCACGTCGTCAGCCGCGGCATCGGCACCGGACCGCGGGACTTCGAGGTCGACTTCGACCAGAACGGCGACGTGGTGACGGTCGAGGGCCGCGAGATCGGCGATCGCACCGTGATGTTCGGCAGCATCCGCACTCATGAGTACCGCTACACGGTGCGGGCGCCTCACTGGGTGCGGCTGGTGCTCGCCGGCGACGACGGCGACGTCTCGATCCGCGACTGGAACGCCGCGATCACGGTGCGCGGCGAGGACGGCGACGTCGAGATCGACGGCCTGCGAGGCGACCTCGACGTCGAGCTCGACGACGGTGACCTGACGCTGTCGAGCTGCCAGACGCCGTCGGCGTCGATCCGCCTCGAAGACGGCGATCTCGTGCTGCGCGGCGGCAGCGGTGACTGGTCGATCGTGGTCGACGACGGCGACCTCGAGCTGCTCGACCTGGCCGCGACCGCGCTCGAAGTGCGCTCCGAGGACGGCGATGTCGACGTGCGGCTGGAGCCGGCGGGCACCCTCGCCGCCGACATCCGCACCCAGGACGGCGACGTCGATCTGATGCTCGAGCCGGGCGTCTCCGCCACCTTCTCGATCGACGTCGACGACGGCAGCATCCGGCTGCGCGCCTCCGACCTGGTCAGCGACGACGCCGACAGCGACCACGCCCGCGGGCGGATCGGCGACGGCACCGGCGGCGCGCTGCGGATCCGCACCCAGGACGGCGACGTGCTGCTGCGGGACGGCTAGCCGCGATCAGAGCGCCTCGGCGT
>JBPEXA010000390.1:0-9266 GCA_052032135.1 Thermoanaerobaculia bacterium
GGGAGGGTGGAGGCGGTCAGCCGCTGCAGGCCGAAGTGGATCGCCGTTCCATCGCCGGCCGCCGACCGGCCGGTGAACCAGTCGTCCGACCGATGGTCGATGCCGACAGCGGCCAGCTCGCCAGCGGTGGCGCGGATCGGCTCGCGGGGCGTCGGCGACGTCTCGGGCACGGCGTCCCATTCTACGAACGGACGGAATCCTTTTCGCACAAGCGACGTAGAGATAGGCATGATCTGGGTCGAGGAACCGGGATGCGGGAGCTGCTGCGGCGGATGCTGCGGCTGCCTGGTGGTGCTCGCCATTCTCGCCGTCCTCTTCCTGGTCGGTCTCTTCGTCTGAGCGCCGCGACGGGCGTCGAAGTTGCCTCGCGCGGCGAGGTGCGGTGAGATAGGCCCGCAGCCCCACCAGCGAACGAGGTCGACCCCGGACGCCGCTCGCGGCTCGGTCGTCGAACCGCCTGCGATGCCGCGACCGCCCACCGACGCCCGCGCCTACTGGCGGGCCAACCTGCGCGTGATCGGGGTGTTGCTCGCCGTCTGGCTGCTGGTCGGCCCGGGGCTGTCGATCGTTCTGGTCGAACCGCTCAACCGCATCTCGATCGGCGGCTTTCCGCTCGGCTTCTGGTTCGCGCAGCAGGGAGCGATCGTGGTCTTCATCGCCCTGATCCTGGTCTACGCCCTGTGGATGGAGCGCGTCGACCGCCGCCACGGCGGCGGTGACGACGAGCCGCCGCCCGACGACGCCGGCGTCGCGGAGGACGAGCGGTGAGCATCCTCGAGTGGACCTACGTCTGGGTGATCGTCACCTTCGGCGCCTACGTGGCGATCGGGGTGTGGAGCCGGGTGTCGACCACCTCCGGCTTCTACGTCGCCGGCCACCACGTGCCCCCGGTGCTCAACGGCATGGCGACCGGCGCCGACTGGATGAGCGCCGCCTCGTTCATCTCGATGGCGGGGTTGATCTCGTTCATGGGCTACACCGGGTCGGTCTACCTGCTGGGCTGGACCGGAGGCTACGTGCTGCTGGCGCTGCTGCTCGCCCCCTACCTGCGCCGCTTCGGCAAGTTCACAGTGCCGGACTTCGTCGGCGACCGCTACCAGTCGGACGCCGCCCGGCTGGTCGCCGTCTTCTGCGCCATCTTCATCTCGTTCACCTACGTCGCCGGCCAGATGCGCGGCGTCGGCGTCGTCTTCTCGCGCTTCCTCGGCGTCGACATCCACGCCGGGGTGATGATCGGCACCATCCTGGTGCTGGTCTACGCCACCGTCGGCGGCATGCGCGGCATCACCTACACCCAGGTCGCTCAGTACGCGGTGCTGATCGTCGCCTACCTGATCCCCGCGGTGGCGATCTCGGTGAAGATGACCGGCCAGCCGGTGCCGCAGCTCGGGCTCGGCTCGACGCTGGTCGAGGGGCCGCGGGCGGGCGTCCATCTGCTGGAGGCGATCGACGCCATCCACCGCGAGCTCGGCTTTCCCGAGTACACCGCCGCCTTCGTCGCCGGCAAGAAGTCGATGATCGACGTCGCGGCGATCACACTGGCGCTGATGGTGGGGACCGCCGGGCTGCCGCACGTCATCGTCCGCTTCTACACCGTGCCGACGGTGCGCGGGGCGCGGTGGAGCGCCTTCTGGGCGCTGCTCTTCATCGGCATCCTCTACACCACGGCGCCGACGGTGGCGACCTTCGCGCGCGTCAACCTGATCGAGACGCTCGACGGCCGACCGTACGCCGAGGCGCCGTCGTGGTTCGTCAACTGGGAAGAGACCGGCCTGATCGCCTGGGTCGACAAGAACGAGGACGGCCGCATCCAGTACCGACCGGGGGAGCCGTTCGAGGGCAAGCCGCGCTTCGTCGACGGCGCGGGCGGCGGGCGCCGGCTCGACAACCGCCTCACCGACAACGCCAACGAGCTCTACGTCGACCGCGACATCATGGTGCTCGCCAACCCGGAGATCGCGCGGCTGCCGGCGTGGGTGGTCGGGCTGGTGGCGGCGGGGGGGCTGGCGGCGGCGCTCTCCACCGCGGCGGGGCTGCTGCTGGTGATCTCGTCGGCGATCTCCCACGATCTGATCAAGCGCGTGCTGCGGCCGGCGATGACCGAGGCGCAGGAGCTGCGGTGGGCGCGGCTCGCCGCCTGCTTCGCGGTGGTGGTCGCCGGCTACTTCGGCATCCGGCCCCCCGGCTTCGTCGCCCAGGTCGTCGCCTTCGCCTTCGGCCTCGCGGCGAGCAGCTTCTTCCCGGTGCTGATCCTCGGCATCTTCGATCGCCGCACCACCAAGGAGGGGGCGATCGCCGGCATGCTGTCGGGGATCGGGCTGACCGCCGGCTACATCCTCTGGTTCAAGTTCGTCGACCCGGCGTCGAGCCACGCCGGCAACTGGTGGCTCGGCATCAGCCCGGAGGGGATCGGCACCCTCGGCATGGCGCTCAACTTCGCCGTCACCTGGACGGTCAGCCGGCTGACGCCGGAGCCGCCCGAAGAGGTGCAGGCGCTCGTCGCGCGGCTGCGCGAGCCCTGACCGGCATCGAGGGACGGCGATCTGGGCTCGCAGCACGGCGGTAGAATCATCGGCAACGAATGATCGGCCAGCGTCTGGGGCACTACACGATCCTGCGCAAGCTGGGGAGCGGCGGGATGGGAGAGGTCTTCCTGGCCCGCGACGAGAGGCTGGGGCGGGAGGTGGCGCTCAAGCTGCTACCCGCCGAGCTGACCGACGACGCGCAGCGCCTCGAGCGGTTCGAGCGCGAGGCCCGCACCGTCGCCGGCTTCAACCACCCGAACATCGTCACCCTGCACGCCGTCGAGGAGGCGGACGGCGTTCGCTTCATGACCATGGAGCACGTCCAGGGCGCGACGCTCGACACGGAGATCCCGAGCGGCGGGCTCGACCTCGACCGCTTCCTCGCGCTGGCGATCCCGCTGGCCGACGCGCTCGCGGCGGCGCACGCTCGAGGGGTGACGCATCGCGACCTCAAGCCGGCGAACGTGATGGTGACGGAAGACGGCCGGATCAAGGTGCTCGACTTCGGACTGGCGAAGCCCGACCTCGGCGCCGTCCGGCCGGACGACGAGACGCTCGCCGCCGCCGAGGCGTTGACCCAGGAGGGCGCCCTGGTCGGCACCGTCCCCTACATGTCGCCGGAGCAGATCGAGGGTCGGCCGGCGGACGCGCGCAGCGACATCTTCTCGCTCGGCGTCCTGCTCTACCAGATGGCGAGCGGGCTGCACCCGTTCGGCGGCGAGAGCTCCGCCTCGCTGATGGCGTCGATTCTCAAGGACTCACCACCGTCCTTGATCGAGACGCGACCGCGCCTTCCACGCCAGCTCGAGCGGATCGTCCAGCACTGTCTTCAGAAAGACCCTCAACGGAGGTTCCAGAGCGCGCTCGACGTGCGCAACGAACTCGAGGCGCTCCGCGGCGAGGAGGCCTCGACTAGCGCCGATACCGCGAGCGCGCGGCAGGCGCCGCCGGCCGTCGCGCCGGCCCGCCGGCGGTTCGGCGGCCTGTGGGTCGGAGCGGCACTGCTCGGCGTCGTGCTGGCGGGGGTGTTCGCGTGGATCGTCGATTCCGGCCGGGAGGCCCCCGGCGGCCCCGGTCCTGGCGTGGCGCCGACCGCCGGACCGGCCGTCGAACGGATCGTCGTCCTCCCCTTCGAGAATCTCGGCGCCGCCGGCGACGAGTACTTCGCCTCCGGGATCGCCGACGAGATCACCACCCGCTTGGCTTCGGTCGCGAGCTTGGGCGTCATCGCCCGCAACAGCGCGCGGCGCTACGCGGGCACGACCAAGGGCGAGAGCGAGATCGGGGCCGAGCTCGGCGTGAGCTACGTGCTGGCTGGCACGGTGCGATGGGCGAGAGCGCCGGAGGGCGACCGCGTCCGCATCACCCCGAGGCTGATCCGCGTCGTCGACGGCCTCCAGATCTGGTCACAGCCCTACGAGCACGTGCTGAAGGACATCTTCGAGACCCAGAGCGAGATCGCCCTCGAGGTGATCGGGGAGATCGGCGTCGAGCTTCGCGGCGATCAACGCCAGGCTCTCGACGCGCGGCCGACCCGGGACCTCGAGGCCTACCAGGCGTACCTGCGCGGACTCGACTCGACCGGCCGACAGACGTACTCGCGCGACGACCGCCTGCTCGAGATCGAGATGTTCGAGCGCGCGGTGGAGCTCGATCCGGGGTTCGCGCACGCCTGGGCGGCGCTGTCGAAGGCGCACGCCGCGCTCATCAACCTCGGCTACGACCGCTCCGACGAGAGGGTGGCGGCGGCGCGACGGGCGGTCGATCGCGCGTTGGAGATCGACCGCGGCCTGCCCGAAGCGCAGATCGCGCTGGCCTACTTCCACTACTGGGGAGAGCGCGACTACGACGCCGCGCTCGCCGCCTTCGACCGCGCGGCAGCCGAGCGGCCCAACCACCCGGAGGTCGTCCTCGGCAGGACCTGGATCGCGCGGCGCCAGGGGCGCTGGGAGGAGGCGATCGAAGGGGCCGGAAGGGCCTTTCGCCTCGACCCGCTGGCGAGCGACCTGCCGCGCGAGATTGGCGTCATGTACCTCCACACACGCCAGCACGATCTCGCTCTCGAGTCGCTCGACGCGTCCATCTCGCTGGCCCCGGACGGGCAGGCGGCCTACGCGCTCAAGGCGATCGTCCACTGGGCGCGGGGAGACCTGGAGTCGGCGCGCGCCGCGATCGCCGACGTCCCCGGAGCCGAGAGTCTGATCACCATCTGGATCGCCCTCAACCAGGCGTTCTTCGAGCGCGACTGGGCGGTCGCCGAAAGGCTGGCGCAGCGGCTGCCGGCGGGGCCGATCGTCGTCTTTCCCGACCTCATGCCGAGCCGGGCCCAGATCCTCGCCGAACTCGCGGCGCGGCAGGGCGACGCGGAACGGGCGAAGGCGCTGTCGATGGAGGCCTTGAGCGAGATGGAGCCCATGCTCGCCGGCACGCCGGACGACGCTCGGGTGCACGCCGCGCTCGGGCGCGTCTACGCCGACCTCGGCAACAAGGAGGAGGCGCTGGCGGCCGGGCGGCGGGCGGTCGAGCTCTATCCGATCGGCAAGGACGCCCTGCACGGGCCCCGGCAGCACTTCGAGCTGGCCGTCATCGCCGCGCGGGTGGGCGAGCCGGAGCTCGCCCTGCAACAGCTCGAGCTGCTGCTGGAGGCGAACTGCTGGCTGACGGCTCCCTTCGCGAGGATCGACCCGACCCTGGATCCGATCCGGGACGATCCGCGCTTCGAAGCGCTGCTGGCTCGGTACGGGTAGCGGCGTGCCGGCCGGCCGGGCGACCGGCGCGCCGAGCGACGCCTAGTCGATCTCGAACTCGAGGAGCTCGACCGGAATCACCACCGTCCCGGAGACCCGGAACATGACGTTGACGCCGGGCAGCGTCGAGGTCGTGGCGCCGTAGAAATCGCGCTGGATGCCGTGGAATCCCTGGCCGGCGGTGGAAGCGGAGCGCAGGCCGACGCTGCCGAAACCGCCGTTGCCGCGCAGATCGAGACCGGCGAAGAACGAGGCCGGCACGGCCTCCGGCGAGATGGCGAAGGCGTTGAACTGGAACGACTGCACCGGTCCTACGAACTGGTAGGTGAGGGCTCCGCCCGGCACGCCGAACACGGGGAGAGCCAGGGTGGTGCCGCCGCCGTAGGTCCCCTGAGCACCTTGGTAGAACGAGACCGCCGAGAGGGTCCCCGCCGAGAGCGGCTGGCCGTTGCGCGTGTCGAAGCGATTGCCGAAATAGTTGACGCCGACGGTGCCAACGGTCGGGCCGACCCCGAAGTCGTCGGCCGGCGCGCCCGGATCGTAGGCGACCTGGCCGGTGCCGAGCGGGGCGATCGGCGTGCCGGTGACGTCGCCGTTGCCGGACCCGTGGCTCGGCGGCTGGGCCGCCAAGGCCGAGCAGACGAGACCAGCGACTCCCAGCGCCAGCGCAGCGTGACCTCTCTTCATGACTCTCCCTCCTCGTATCGGCGAGCTCGCGCCCGCTGGGTTTGACGCGCGACTATACCCCGCCGACGTCGACGCGCCCGGCGACCACCGCCTCGACCGCGTCGGCGAAGCGGTCGATCTCGTCCTCGCTCGTGTAGACGCTGGGCGACACCCGGATCCCCTCGAACTCGGGGTGGACGATGCCGACGGTGAGGATGCGATGGGCGTCCCACAGGTGGCGGGCGAGCGCCTGCGAGTCGACGCCGTCGACCTGGACGGTGGCGATGCCGCAGGCGAAGCCGGGCCGCAGGCTGGTGTGGAGGCGCACCCGGTCGTGCTCGAGCAACCGCTGCGCCCAGCGGTCGCGGAGGTAGACCAGCCGCGCCGCCTTGCGCTCGGCGCCGACGCCCTGATGGAAGGTCAGCGCCTCGCCGATCGCCAGGTAGTTGGCGGCCGGATGGGTGCCGATCTCCTCGAACTTGCGGATGTCGTCGTCCATCACGTCGGGCGCCGCCATGAGCGGCCACAGATCGGCGACGCGGTCGCGGCGGACGTAGAGCAGGCCGGTGCCGATCGGCGCGAACAGCCACTTGTGGAGGCTGGTGGCGTAGTAGTCGCAGCCGAGGTCGGCCTGCCGGAACGGGAAGTGGGCGAAGGTGTGCGCGCCGTCGACGATCACCGGCAGGCCGCGGCGGCGCGCCATCTCCACCACCGGCTTCACCGGCAGGATCTGGCCGGTGATGTTGATCATGTGGCTCATCAGGATGAGCTTGGTGCGTGGGGTGATGTGGCTCTCGAACAGATCGACGATCTCCGCCGGGTCCTCTGCCGGGATCGGGATCGGGAACTGGCGCAGCACGATCCCCTCGCGCCGCTCGCGCTGGCGGAAGGTGGTCACCATCCGCGGGTAGTCCTGGGTGGTGGTCAGCACCTCGTCGCCGGGCTCGAGGTCGAACCCGAACTGGCAGATCTGCAACCCCTCCGAGGCGTTGCGGGTGATCGCCACCTCCTCGGCGTCGCAGCCGAACATCCGCGCCAGCCGCTGGCGCACCGGCTCGCGCTGCGGCTGCAGCACCTGCCACATGGTGTAGGGGGGCGCGTTGTTGGAGAAGGCGAGATGGCGCCCCATCGCCTCCTGCACCACGGCCGGCGCCGGGCTGACGCCGCCGTTGTTGAGGTTGACCAGGCTGCGGTCGACGGTGAACGCCTGCTGAGCCTCGAACCAGAAGTGGGGGTCGGCGGCGATCTCGTCGGCAGCGCCGTCGTGGCGCGCCAGCTCGGCGGCGATCGCCAGGGCGCGATCGGGACGGAGCCAGGCGACGGTGGGCGCCGCCGCGGCGGCGGCGAGGAACGCGCGCCGGCTGGGGGTCATGGCGTGATCCTATCGCCCCCGGCCCCCGACACCGCCCCTCAGCCGAGCGCGGCGATCACCGCCGCCCGCACCTTGGGCGGAGTGAGCTCCGCCTCGTAGCCGACCACCAGGTCGACGATGCGGCCCTCGCGGTCGAGCACGTAGAGGGTCGGCAGCCCGTAGGTCTCGATCGCCAGCGGCTCGTCGAACGGGGCGCCGTCGCCGATCGGGTAGGTGACGCCGACGCTCTCCAGGAAGGCGCTCGGGTCGCCGCCGTCGTAGAGCCGCAGGCCGAGCACCTCGAGACCCTGCTCGCCGAACTCCTGGTACAGCTCCTCGAGCTCCGCCATCGCCGGTCGGCAGGGGATGCACCAGGTCGCCCAGAAGTCGAGCACCACCGCCGAGCCGCGGTAGTCGGCGAGCGACGCCTCGCTGCCGTCGGCGAGCTCGAAGTCGATCGCCGGCAGCGTGTCGCCCGGCGCCGGCCCGGCGAAGAACTCGACCTCGCGCCCGCCCGGGCCCGGCACGACCCGCAGCTCGACCGAGTCCGCATCGACCGCCTCGTCGAGCGGCTCCAGCTCGAGAACCTCGGCGGCCGCCTCCGGCGCGGAGCGGAAGGCGACCCGTCGCGGCAGGCGGTCCTCGGCCCCCACCGCGAGCTCCCAGCCGCCGCCGTTGGGCAACGGCGTGCGCATCACCACGACGCCGTCCTGCTCCGGCAGCAGCTCACCGCCGTACTGGCCGAAGCTCGCCGGTCGCAACGCCGTCATCATCAGCTTGCCCGCCCGCTGCTGGAGGAGCACGCCACCGGCCCGATCGAGGGGGCCGACGGTCACGTCCCCGTCGCCGGCGGACGCCGACGCGACGCGCCCGTCGCTGGCGACGACGGCGGGTGGGTCGCCGTCCCACTCGAGGCGGAAGCGCGGCACGTCGCTCGGCGAGGGGATGAGCACCACGCGGCCGGTGCGCCGTCGCTCCCCGTCGCTCTCGACGAGGGCGAAGGCGTGCGGCCGCTCGGCGAGGACGACGGCGGTGTCGGCGACCACGGCGGCGATCGAAGGCGGCTCGGCGGCCGCCGTCGCCGACGGAGCCGGCGCGGTGTCCTCGGGGGGAGCGCCGCAGGCGAGAACGGCGGCGGCGAGGGTGGCGCCAGCAATGGGGAGTGAGAGAGGGCGTCGCATGGGCGTCTCCGTCGAGGGTGCGGCAGCGGCGGTATGGCCGCTTCCACTGCCGATGGGCGATGAGAGATCCTACGCTCGCCGACGCCATGCGGTTGCACACCACACTCGCCCTGCTTGTCCTGGTCGCCTCGCCGGCGGCGGCACGGCTGCCGTCCGAGGCGCCGCCGCTGCCGGCGCCCGATCCCGGAACCTTCACCATCATCGAGGTCGACACCGCGCAGGAGCTCGCCGACGCCTGCTGGAACCTCGCGTCCGACCAGGCGATCGTCATCGCCCCCGGGGTCTACGATCTCGAGAGCGTCAACTACCCCAACGGCGTCGACGGCCGGCTGACCGTCGGCCGCTTCGATGCGCCGGCGATCTCCAACATCCAGATCCGCGGCGCCACCGGCGACCCGTCGGACGTCGTCATCCTCGGCGCCGGCCAGCTCGACCCGATCGTCCCCTTCGGCTTCCAGATCTTCACCGCCACCGACGTCACCATCGCCGACCTGTCGATCGGCAGCGTCTACTACCACGTGGTGATGGTGGTCGGGAACCAGGGGGCGCAGCGGATCCGCGTCTACAACACCCGCCTCTTCGACGCCGGCCAGCAGATCGTCAAGGGGACCGCCGGCGGCCACGACGTCACCATCGAGTACTCGGAGATCTTCCACACCGCGGGAGCGGTCAATCATCCGGAGGGGATCCTCGGGCCGGCGACGGAGAGCGGGGAGGTCGGGACCGAAGGCTCGCCACCGGCGGTGACCGCGCCGACGGCCGACGGCGCAGTGGACGGCGGCCTCGAGGGCGAGGA
>JBPEXA010000391.1:0-2850 GCA_052032135.1 Thermoanaerobaculia bacterium
CGTGCTGTCGGCGGGACCGGCGCCGGCGGTCGGCTCCCCGGCCGTCGACTACATCGTGCTGGTCGAGAGCCTGTTGAAGGGTCAGATCGCGGGGAGCACCGTGGTGGTGCGAGTCGCGGGAGGCGTCGGGCCGGACGGCTGGGGCATCGAGTTGGTCGGCGCACCGCGCTTCGCCGCCGGCGACCGCGCCCTCCTCTTCCTCGTCCCCCGCAACGACGGGACGTACGGCATCCTGCACCTGATGCTCGGGGCGTTCCACGAGATCGACTTCGGCCGTCACCGCCTCGCCGTGCGCGACCTGCTGGAGGACGGCACCTCGCAGCCGGCGCCGCGCGACTTCGAGGGGTTCGCCGACTGGCTGGCCGCCGGGGCGCCGGCTGGCGCCGACTACCGGGTGGCGGTCGACGCCGCCACCCTCGGCCGCTGGCGGCGGGCGTTCGGCGTCCTGAGGTTCGAACAGCGCCGGCTGCGGTGGTTCGAGGACCAGGTCGAGTGGCGCCTCGGGCGGAAGGCACCGACCCGCATCCGACGGTGGCTCAAGGAGGCGCTGCGGGCGTGGAGCCCGGTCTCAGGCCTGCGCCTCGGGTACGGGGGCCGGACCGATGCGGTCGCCGGGCTCCACCGCTTCGACAGCGTCAACGCCGTCATCCTCGGCGATCGCGACGATCTCATCCCCGGGCGCTTCGACTGCCGAGCGGGCGGCGTGCTCGCCGCGGGGGCGCCGTGGTTCGATCCCCAGATCACCGGCAAGCAGGTGCCGGGCGGCGTCCATTCGCCGGCGATCCGCATCCTGGGCGCGGACATCCTGCTCAACGACGGAGCGGAGTGCCTGCTCGACGGGCTCGAGACGCTCGGGGTCGACGCGCTGCTGCACGAGCTCGGCCACACCCTCGGCCTCGGGGTGCGATGCGGCGATGCCGTGCAGGGCCCCTGCGGCGACGGTGACGGGAGTCCGGTGATGGGGGCGATGCTGCGGCCCGATCGCCGGCATCTCCCACCCGGCGACGCGGAGCGCGACGATCTCCAGGATCGCCGCTGACGCGGCGACGATCGCGCTGCTGATCGCCGCCACGGCCGGACCGCCGGCGGCGGCGACCGGCCTGGGAGCGGAGGCTTTCGAGCTGGCCAACGGCATGCGCTTCGTGGTCGTGCACCGGCCGGGGATGCCGACGGTGGAAGCCGGCTGGGTGGTCGACGCCGGATCGGCGGACGCCGCCGTCAGCGGTCTCGGCCACCTGCTCGAGCACATGATGTTCAAGGGCTCGACGACGATCGGCATCCGCGATCGAGCCGCCGAAGCCGCGATCCTCGCCGAGCTCGAGACCGCCGAACGGGAGGCCGCCACTCTCGGCCCCTCGCGCCGCGACCGCCGCCGGCTGGCCGAGCTCGAGCAGCGCCGATCGGCGCTCGAGGCCGACGCCGCCTCCCTCGTCGAGCTCGGCGCCTTCTCGCTCGAGTACGCGAAGCGAGGGGCGACCCGCCTCAACGCGAACACCGCCGAGGACTTCACCGTCTACTACGTGACGCTGCCCGCCGAACGCGTCGAGCTGTGGTTCTGGATGGAATCGGACCGCCTGCTCCAGCCGGTGTTCCGCGATCTCCCCCGTGAGGGCGCGGTGATCGCCGAGGAGCGTCGCAATCGCATCGACACGACCCCGACCGGGCGCGCCGACCTCGAGGTCGAGAGGGCGTACTGGGGAGCGTCCCCCTACGGCCGGTCGCCGCTCGGCCGCCAGTCGGACGTCGACCGCACCTCCCGCAGGGAGCTGCGCGCCTTCTTCGACCGCCACTACGGCCCCGACCGCCTGACCGCAGTCCTCGTCGGCTCCGTCGATCCGGCGCGAGCCCGCGAGCTCGCCGACCGCTACTTCGGACGGCTCGACCCGCGGTCGCCGCCGCCGACGAGAGAGCCGATCGCCACCGCCGTCGAGGGCGAGCGCGTGCTCGACGTCAGCTGTCGCTGCGCCGACAAGGTGAGGGTGCTCTACCCCGCCGTCCCGTTCGGCCATCGCGACCTCCCCGCGCTCCAGGCGCTCGCCGGGCTGTTGAACGGCCGCGCCGGCCGCCTCCATCGTCGCCTGGTGCTGGAGCAGGAGATCGCCTTCTCGGCGTTCGCCGGTCCCGCGGTGCTGCGGCGCGGCGGCCGCTTCGAGGTGGCGATCGAGGCTCGCGGCGGCGCCGGTCACGCCCGGCTGCTCGCCGCGTGGGACCGCGAGGCGCAGCGACTGGTGACGACGCCTCCCGGTGGGGACGAATGGGAACGGACCCGACGCCGTCTGATCACCGGCCACCTCGTCGGCCTCAAGGACCCGCACACCCTGATGCGACGGCTCCTCGCCCACGCCGGGCTCGGCGACTGGCGGGCGCTCGCCCGCCGTGACACCGACTTCGACACGGTCGACGCCGAGACGCTGGCCGCCGTCGCGCGGCGGTACCTGCAGCCCGATCGCCGGCTGGTCGTCAACTACCACCGCGAGGGGCGATGAGGCGGGCGGCGGCGATCGCGCTGCTCGCCGCGGCGGCTCCTGTCGGTCCGTCGGCGGAGGGCGGGTCCGCACTGCCGGCCCACCCCGACCAGCTGATCTTTCCGCCGGCCGCCTGGAGGCCGCCGGCCGCGGCCGACGTGCGAACGACGCTCGTCGGCGGCGCCCGCGCCTTCGTCGTCACCGACCGTACGCTACCGCTGGTCGACATCGTCGTGGTCGCCCGCGCCGGTGCGCAGCTCGACCCCGACGGCCACCGCGGCCTCGCGGAGCTGGCGGCGACCCTGATGCGACGGGGCGGCGCCGGAGACCGCGACGCCGACGCCTTCGACCGCGAGGCGGACGCGCTCGGAGCCCGCCTCCGGTC
>JBPEXA010000392.1:0-16690 GCA_052032135.1 Thermoanaerobaculia bacterium
CCCTCGTCGTCGCCGCTGACACCGCTCGTGATGCGCACCCGTCCCGGTCCCCGCGCCGCTTCCGCTGCGTTGCGGACCAGCTCGATCAGCGCCGCGGTCAGCTCTTCGGCGTTGGCCTCGATCGACGGCAGCTGCTCGTCGAGCACCAGCTCGAGCCCGACAGCGTCGCCGGCGGTCTCCTCGAGCCGCTCCCGGCAGCTCCTCACCAGCCGGTTGAGGTCGACGGGGGCGAGGGCGAAGCGGCCGCGGCCGGCGAACGCCATCAGGCGCCGGCAGTGCTCGGCGGCGCGCTGGGAGGCGTGCTCGATCTCGTCGACGAAGGAGATTACCGACGAGGTGGCGTCGCCGATCTCGCAGCGCGCGAGGTCGGCGTTGCCCTGGATCGCCATGATCAGGTTGTTGAAGTCGTGGGCGATGCCGCGGGCGAGCAGCCCGAGGCTCTCGATGCGCTCGAGATGGCGGTCGTGCTCGGGATCGACGGAGGTCGCCAGCCCGCCGTCGCCGAGACGGAGGGCCGTCGGATTCTCGCTGCTCAACGTGGTCACGGCGTGTTCCTGTTCTCCCACCCCCGTAGAGAATGGTGCACGATCTCTGCCAGCTCGCGATCGGCGGCCAGCGTGCCGTCTCCGTGACGCCTAAGTCGTCTCGTCACAGAAGCTTGCGGATCTCGCGCACGGTCGGCCGCCGCCGCCGGACCGACCGCGATCGAGCGTCCGTTTCGCCCGCGGCGGGTGAAAGCGGAGGGTCAGGATCTGGTGGTGGCGAGGGTGGTGATCTCGTCGTCGGTCAGCGCTCCGACCTCGAGGAACATCGGCTCGTGATCGTCGTCGTGGCGCAGCGCGAGGTAGGCGATCCCCTCGCCGCGGCGCCACGTCGCCAGCACCAGCGCCTCGCTCCAGGAGGGGAAGTCGGGGTCCTCGACCGTCCCGCGGTACTCCGGCTCCCCCCACTGACGGTGGAGGTCGTCGGCCGCGCCGTCGAACTCCTCCAGAAACTCGGCGAAGATCGCCTCCAGCCGGTCGTCGGGCACGGTGTCGGTGGTGAACGCGTCCTCGAGCCGCAGGTGGAAGGCGTCGGCGCCGGGGGCGCGCTCCACCAGCTCCTGGAGGGCGTCGATCCAGTCTCGCTTCATCAGGTCGTCTCGAGGGTGCCGCCGAAGGCGACGATCGGGTGCACGCCACCGTTGTGCCACAGGGCGTCCGGCGATTGTAGGGCACCGGGCGGCGCGCAGCGGGAGAGGCCGAGCTCCTGCAGCCGCGGTTCGAGCTCCCACGCCGCGCTGCCGGCGAGAGCCGCTCCCTGCAGCCGGCCGCTCGCCGGTGCCAGCGCCTCGACGACGGCGGCCAGCGACGGGAGCGGGTGGATGCGCACCGTCCTCATCCCGGGCGACGGCTCGAAGCGCGGCAGCGGCTCGACGACCACCGTGCCCGCCAACAGATCGAGCGAGGGGGCGTAGAGGCCGCGCATGCGAGCGTCGGCTCGCAGCTGGTGGACCCCGCTGGCGGCGACCGGATCGGGGGGACCGGGCGGCCAACGGCGGGCGCGGTCGGAGAGCGCGTTCGCCGTCAGGTCGGCGAGCCGACGGCCGTCGCCATCGGTGTAGATCGCCTGGACCGACAGGCATCCCCGCTGGTCGAGCAGGGCGATGTCGGCCGCCAGCCCCGCCGCGGTCGGCTCGTCGACGCGATCGGCGCCGACCACCGCGACGCTCGCCCGCGGACCGTACTCGAGACAGCGCCCGGCGGCCCGCGCCGCCAGGCTGTCGAGCGTCGCTCGATCGCCGTAGGCGGCGACGGTATCGGCGGCGGCGAGCACCGGTCGCTCGATCGCGACGTCGCCGCCGCGCCAGCAGATGGCGGCGACCGCGTCGACCAGCTCGGGGGAGCGTCGGTGCAGCGCGCGCACGAAGGCGGGGGCGAAGAGCGGCTCGCTCGACGGCGACTTCAGGAGTACCGGGCGGCGCACCGCCAGCGCCGCCAGCAGCGGCTGGACGGCGAGCGCGGGGAGGTTGCCGGCGAGGAAGACGGCGACGAGCCCCTCGGGAGAGCGTCGCGCCGACGCCGAGAACAGGGAGCGGGCGGCGGCGCCGCGGACGCCACCGAGCACGGCGGCGAGGGCGGCGTCGAGCCCGGCGGGCGACAGCCCGCTGAAGCGCGCCAGGGTCGGGCGGAGCGCGATGCTGGCGTCGGAGCGAGGGTCGAGGAACTCCCTGACGGTGTCGTCCCAGACCGATCGCAAGGCGTCCGCCGGCAGCGCATCGAGGGCGTCGCGGCCGCGATCTGCGAGCTGGGCGACCAGTCGCTCGACGGCGTCGGGCGTCCAGCGCGCGGAGGTGTAGAAGACCCCGTGCCGCTCGACCGCCTCGGCTGCGGGCGCCACGGTGGGTGGAGCGGCGACGTCGTGGATCACGACGACCGCTCGGCGAGCGATTCGGCCAGCAGCGAGCAGCCGCGCAGCTCGGCGCCCCGAGCCCGGCCGGTCAGGCGGAAGCCGCCGGCCTCGACGCGCCCCGTATCTTCGGTGAGCACGTGCAGCGCCGAGCCGACGTTGGCGAGGTCGAAGATCGCCAGCAACCCCTCCTCACCCGGTCGCGCCTCCTCGAGGGTGAGCGGGTCGAGAGCGCGCACCCGCGCCCACGGCGGCACAGCGAAGAGATCACGGTCGTCGTGGGGGAGGCTCCCGGCATAGAAGTGGGTGGTGAGCTCGGTCATCCCGTACTCGCGGACGATCGCCGCCGCGGGGACGCCCAATCGTCGCTCGACCGCCGCCACCAGCTCCGGCCGCTCGATGCTGCGTCGCCGTCCCTTGGTGCCGCCGGTCTCGAACAGACGGCTGCCGGGCGGCAGCCGGAACGAAAGGTCGAGACGATCGAGGCCGTCGAGCAGATCGAGCAGGGCGAGGGCGGTGGCGACGATCAGGGTCGGTCGGCCGTCGCGCTGGCGGGCCGCCAGCGCGCCCCGTGCCGCTCCGACGTCGACCCTTCCGCGGCGGAAGACGGTGCGACTGCCGTCGCCGCCGAAACGGGCGAGGGCGTGGTCGATCATGAAGGCGAGGCTCGATCGCGGCGCCTCGTCGCGCGAGGGGACGAGCGAGAGGAACGGCGGCCGATCGAGACCGGCGAGGCATCCGGGCGGAAAGGTGACGTCGATCACCGCTCGGTAGATCGAGGGGAACGGATGATGGTGCACGCTCGTGGTCTGTGAGGTGGTCCCCGAGCTGTGGAACACCTCGACCGCCTCCGCCACCGCCAGCGTCTGCGTCTTGAAGGCGAGAGTGGGGACCAGCGGCGTCGCCCTCCAACCGTCGCCGTGAGCGCCCGAGCGGCGTCCGTCGAGACGCCGGATCGCCGCACAGCGCTCGCGCTGGTGGGCGGCGGCGGCAGCGGCGAGATCGGCGAAGGAGTCGGTGCCGTCGCCGCGCACGAAGCGCTCGATCCGCTCGGCGATCATCGCCGGATTGTGCCACGCACCCCTCTGCTACAGTAGCTCGCGGCGTCGCCCGAGCGACAGGAGCCGCACGATGGAAGACTTCCCGTATCGGAAGAAGATCGAGATCGACAAGCCGTCGCGGCCGCGGCCGCCGAAGCAGACGGCGGTCATCGAGCAGATCGGCTGCACCGGCTGCGAGGCGTGCATCTCCTTCTGCCCGGTCGACTGCATCGAGATCGTCCCCGGCCCGGTCTACCCGGAGATGCACAAGCTGGTCGAGGTCGACCTCGAGCGCTGCATCGGCTGCCAGCTGTGCGCCCGTTACTGCCCGTGGGAGACGATCGACATGTGGGACTACGAAGAGGGTGTCGAGGTGGCGCCGGCGCTGACCGTCCGGTCGCTGATCTACGACTACGACCCCGACGAGATGCACGACGCGGCCGAGCCGCGGGTCGGGCCGGTCGGTGTCTGACGAACCCCCCGGCGATCCGGCGGTCGGCTTCGATCCCGCGCTCGACGCCGCCCTCAAGCGGGTGCTCGAGGTGATCTACAAGGAGCACCCGCTGAGCCCCAACCAGATTCTCGTTCTCGCCTCCGAGGTGCAGCGCCTCGGCGTCCATCGCCTGGTCGAAGAGCACATCCGGAAGTTCGGTTACCGGCAGCAAGCGGAACGCTGACCCGATGGCCAGCGCGCCGCTGCTGCTCGCCGTCGGCGCGGTGCTCGGCTGCGCCGGTGCCGTGCTCGGGGTGGGGGGCGGCGTCCTGCTGGTGCCGGTCCTGCACCTCGTCTTCGAGGTGCCGCTGCGGATCGCGGTCGGGACCAGCCTGGTGGTGGTGACCGGAACCGCCGTCACCGCCGCCGCCGGCTACCTCCGCCGGGGCCTCCCCCGGAGGTCGCTCGCCATGGAGCTCGAGATCGGGGCGATGGCGGGGGCGCTCGCCACCGCCCTCGTCGCCCCGGGGGTGCCGCCGGCGGTGGTCGCGAAGCTGTTCGCCGGGGCGCTCGTATGGGTGGCGGCGATGATGTGGTGGCGCCACCGCATCGATCCCGGCTCCGACGGCGCGGCGGTCGGCTGGCGGCGGGTGGCCGCCTGGTCGGCATCGCCCCTCGCCGGCGGGGCGGCGGGGCTGCTCGGGGTCGGCGGCGGCCTGCTGCAGGTCCCGATCCTCCGCCTGCTGCTCGGCGTCGACATGCTGCGATCGGTCGCCACGTCGACGCTGACGGTCGGCTGGACGGCGTCGGTCGCCGCGCTCGTCTACTGGCGACGGGGCGACCTCGATCTCGACGCGGTCCCCTGGCTGCTGGCGGGGACCCTGATCGGCGGCGCCGGCGCCCCGGCGATCGCCGAGCGGTTGCCGCGTCGGGCGCTCGAGTCGGCCTTCGGCCTGCTGCTGCTCTACGCCTCGATCCGCATGTGGGGGTCGTCGTGACCCCGCGCCCGGGCCGGCTGCCGGCGATGATGGTCGGCGTCGCCGTCGCCGCCTGGCTGCTGCTCGCGGCGGCGCCGGCCACCGCCGACGCCGGTCTGACGCTCCTGCTGGTCGCCCCGTGGCTGCCGGTCGCCGAGCGGTCGATCGGCGGTCGGGGGTGGCGGCAGCGGAGCCTCGCCGCCCTGCTGCTGGCGGCCGCGGCGGCGGTCGCGCTCGCGAACCTGGTCTGACGCCTTCAGCCGAAGAAGCGTCGGGCGGCGTCACCGGGGTTGCCGACCAGCTCGGAGGGGTCGCCGTCCGGCACCCATTCCCGCGGCAGATGCTGCCGGTAGGGGGGCGCGAGAAATCGCTCGTCGAGCAGGGCGACGACGCCGGTGTCGTCGGCGGAGCGGATCAACCGGCCCGCCGCCTGCACGACGCGGGTCATCCCGGGGACGACGAAGGCGTATTCGAAGCCGCGCTCGAACTGCTCGTCGTAGTAGCGCCGCAGCAGCTCGCGCTCGAGGCTGACGGCGGGGAGGCAGGGACCGACGACGGCGACCGCCTTGAGCATCTCGCCCGGGTAGTCGACCCCCTCGGCGAAGACGCCGCCGGCGACGGCCAGCAGCAGCGTGTCGCCGGCGAGGGAGCTGCGCAGCTGCTCGAGCAGCAGCTCGCGCTCGCGATCGCCGTCGGCTCGAGACTGGACCAGCACCCGCTTGCCCTCGACGACCAGCCGGCGACCGACCCGGTCGAGGAAGTCGTAGCTGGGGAAGAGCGCCAGGCAGTTGCCGGGGACGCTCGCCGCGAAGCGGGCGAGATTGCGGGCGATCCGGTCGTAGTTGTCCGGCCGCCGCTTCCAGGTGGTCGCCACCGAATCGTCGATCACCAACCGGCGGTTGTCGGCCGGGAACGGGTTGGCGATCTCGACGAAGCGGAGCCGCTCGCGGTCGAAGCCGAGCAGATCGCGGTAGAAGTCGACCGGCGACAGGGTCGCCGACAGCCCGACGGTGGCGTGCGTGCGGTTGATCAGCGAGCCGAGGAAGCGGCTCGGGTCCTTGCAGAGGATGCGCAGCGCCGCCCCCTCACGATCGCGCTCGGCGTACTGGCTGAAGGCGCGGTGATCGGCGAGCACCAGCCCGTTGAGGAAGCGCAGCAGGTCGAAGTAGAGGGTGACGAACGGATCGTTGGCGCGGAAGGTGGAGGTCTCCCGGCGGTGCTCGAGGTAGTCGATGAACACCTCGTCGGCCTCGACGCGAAGCGCGAAGAGATCGTCCTCCGGCATCCGGATCTCGGCGGCCCGCGCGCGCGATCCGGCGTCGCTCAACGCCGACTCGGTCGTCGTCTCGATGATGGCGGTGAGGCGATGGGCGACCGCGACGATGCGGCGCGCGATCGGGTCGGTGCCCGCCATCGACTCGGCGACCTGCCGGGCGGCGGAGGCGAGCAGCGAGGGGCTGTAGTAGCCGCGACCACGCTCGACCAGGTTGTGAACCTCGTCGATCACCAGGATGACGTCCGACAGATCGTTGTCGCTGCCGAACTCGGTCAGGCCGACGTAGGGGTCGAAGGCGTAGTTGTAATCGCACACCACCACCTCCGCCTGCCGCGACAGCTCGAGGCTGACCTCGAACGGGCAGACCTCGGCGTCGCGGGCGGCCTCGAAGATCGGATCGGGCAGCAGGGTGGCGTGCGCCTGGAGCAGGCGATCGACGATCCGGCTGCCGTGGAGCTTGGCGTAGTAGTCGCGGGCGTAGGGACAGTACTCCTCGTGGCAGATGATCTCGTCGTTGGCGCACATCTTCGCCTTGGCGCGCAGCTGCAGGGAGTGGAAGGCGGACTCGGTGTTGAGGAGCTCGAGAACGGTGTTGGCCATCGCCTGCTGCAGCGTCTTGGCGGTGAGGACGAACAGGCGCTTGTCGTGCTCGAGGGCGTGGCGCAGCGCCGGGTAGAGGGCGCCCGCCGTCTTGCCGATGCCGGTCGGCGCCTGCAACAGCAGGTGGCCACCCTCGTCGAGGGTGCGCTCGATCTCGGCGACGATCTCCGGCTGGCCCGGCCGCGGCCGTGGATAGGGGAAGGCGAGTCGCCCGCCGGCCGCCCGCCGCTCGGCGACCCGCGCGCCCTGCCGCTCGTGCTCGCCGATCCACTCGGCGACCTTGGCGCGGACGTCGCGCTCGATCCGATCGAGATCGAGCTCGAGCGGCAGCCGGTCGGTGAGGTCGCTGCCGATCTCGATCAGCACCAGCTCGGCCCGCGCCGGCGGCTCCCCCTCGCGAGCCAGCATCCAGGCGTAGATCAGCGCCTGCTGCTCGTAGAGCTGGCGGACCGGCGTCGACAGGGCGCCGTCGCGGCGCACCGACTTGATCTCCTCGACGATCAGGCCGTCCTGATCACGGCGGAGCCCGTCGACGCGACCCTGGATCACCGCCTCCCACCCGCGGTGGACGAGCGTCGTCGACACCGCCACCTCGCGGCGGTAGCTCGGGTCGTCGGCGAGCGCTCGCTCCTGGTAGCTCGAGTGGATCGCCTGGCCGAGCCACATCCTCTCGTAGCCGCCGCGGTTGGCGAAGCCGAGGCTGCGCTGCAGGCGGCGATCGAGCAGGTCCGCGACGGAGAGCTCGACGGTGGAGGTCGCGGCGTCGAATCGCGGCGCCATGCGGTCAGTCTACCCGCGCCGCGACCGTGGTGACAGGCGGCCCGGGTCGGCGCCGCGGCTGACAAAGCCACGGCCCTGGGATAGCCTGCGGCGGTGAGCAACGGCAACCGGACGGTGATCGACCTGCCGCAGATGCCCAAGCTCCCCAAGGTGCCGATGGGGGCGCTGCAGGGGGTGTTGATCGCCGTGCTGGTGCTGGCGGTCGTCGTCTCCAGCTTCTACACCATCGACCCCGAGGAGGCGGGCGTGGTGATGCGCTTCGGCAAGTACACGCGCACCACCGACCCCGGCCTCCACTTCAAGCTGCCGCTGGGGATCGAGCGGGTGATCAAGGTGCCGGTGCAGCGCCAGCTCAAGCAGGAGTTCGGCTTCCGCACCGTGCGCGCGGGCGTCCGCAGCCAGTTCCGCAAGGAGGCGGGCGAGTCGAACATGCTCACCGGCGACCTCAACGCCGCGGTCGTCGAGTGGGTGGTGCAGTACCGGGTCGACGACCCCTACAAGTTCCTCTTCCGCGTGCGGGCGGTCGAGCAGACGCTGCGCGACCTCTCCGAAGCGGTGATGCGGCAGGTGGTCGGCGACCGGACGGTCGACGAGGTGCTCACCGTCGGCCGTCAGGAGGTCGCCGACCTCGTCGAGCAGCGCCTCCAGGAACTGTGCCGACAGTACGAGATGGGGATCAAGATCGAGCAGGTGGTGCTGCAGGACGTGACGCCACCCGATCCGGTGAAGCCCTCCTTCAACGAGGTCAACCAGGCCGAGCAGGAGCGGGAGACGCTGATCAACCAGGCGCAGTCCGAGTACAACAAGGTGATCTTCCGCGCCGAGGGCGAGGCGCAGCAGACGATCGAGAAGGCCGAGGGGTACGCCATCGACCGCGTCAACCGCGCCCAGGGCGAGGCGGAGCGGTTCGAGCAGATCTTCGCCGAGTACCGCAAGGCGCCGCAGGTGACCCGCAAGCGCATCTATCTCGAGACGATGGGCGAGGTGCTGCCGCGGCTCGGCCCGAAGACGATCGTCGACGGCGATCTCAGCGGCGTCCTGCCGCTGCTCAACCTCGACCGCAACCAGGGAGGCGGACCGTGAAGGGGGCGGTGCTCGTCTTCGCGCTGGTGGCGGTGGTCGTGCTGTCGAGCGCGGTCTACATCGTCAACGAGCCGGAGCAGGTCATCATCACCATGTTCGGCGAGCCGGTCGGCGATCCGGTCACCGAGGCGGGCCTCCACTTCAAGCTGCCGTTCTTCCACAAGGTGCACCGCTTCGATCGCCGCTTTCTCGAGTGGGACGGCGACCCGAACGAGCTGACGACGCGCGACAAGCGGTTCATCTTCGTCGACACTCTCGCTCGCTGGCGGATCACCGATCCGCTGCTCTACTTCCAGCGGCTGCAGGACGAGCGCCGCGCCCAGAGCCGCCTCGACGACATCCTCGACGGCGAGACCCGCAACGCGATCGCCAACCACGATCTGGTGGAGGTGGTGCGGACGAGCAACCGGGAGCCGGCGCAGGACCAGTCGAGCTTCGATCAGGTGCAGACGACGTTCGCCCCGATCGAGGACGGCCGCGAGGCGATCCGCCTCGAGATCCTCCGCAACGCGCAGGCGCGGACCGGCGACCTCGGGATCGAGATCCTCGACGTCCAGTTCAAGCGGATCAACTACGTCGAGAACGTGCGCGAGAAGGTCTATCAGCGGATGATCGCCGAGCGTCGCCGGATCGCCGACCGCTACCGCTCCGAAGGGCAGGGCGAGGCGGCGAGGATCCAGGGCGAGATGGAGCGCGAGCTGAAGCGGATCAAGTCCGAGGCGTACCGCCAGGCGCAGGAGATCATCGGCCGCGCCGACGCCACGGCGACCGAGGTCTACGCCGCCGCCTACGACCAGTCGGCCGACGCGCGCGGTTTCTACGAGTTCCTGAAGACGATGGAGACGCTGCGCTCGACGGCGAGCAGCGAGACGTCGATCGTCCTCTCCACCGATGGCGAGTTCTATCGCTTCCTCACCGAGACGCAGTAACCCCCGCCGCCGCGCCGCCGTCGCCTGGGTGGCGCTCCTGGGTCTCGCCACCGCCACCCACGCCCTGCGCGAGCAGCTCGGTGTGGCGGCCGAGCAGGCGCGCCGGGTCGCTCCGGCGCTCGGCGTCCACGTCGTCGACGTCGAGAGCGGCGAGACGGTCTACGCCTACCAGCCCGATCGGCGCCGCATCCTCGCCTCCAACACCAAGCTGGTGACCTCGGCCGCCGCCCTCGATCGGCTGTCGCCCGCCCACTTCATCACCACCCAGCTGCTGGCGACCGGCACGGTCGGCGGAGGGCGACTCGACGGCGACCTCGCGGTGGTCGGCTCCGGGGATCCGACGTTCTCCGGTCGCCACTACGGCGATGATCCGCTCCACATCTTCCGTGCCTGGGGCGAGCGCCTCGTCGAGCAGGGGATCTCCCGGGTCGCGGGAGACCTGCTGCTCGCCGACGGGCTGTTCAGCGGCCCGAGCGTCCACCCCGACTGGCCTCGCGATCAGCTCCACAAGTGGTACGAGGCGCCGAGCTCGGCGCTGTCGTTCAACGACAACTGCGTCTGGGTCTGGGTGCGCCCCGGTCGGCGTGCGGGTGACGCCGCCCTGGTCGAGATCACTCCGGCGGTGCCGACCGTCGAGCTGCGCAGCACGGTGCGGACCACCAGCCGCTCCCGCAACCACCGCATCGTCGTCGATCGCGCCCCGGACAGCGACGTCATCGAGGTGTCGGGGTGGATCTACCGCCACTCCGAGCCGTTCGTCGTGGCGGTGACGGTGCCCGATCCGGAGCTGTTCTTCGCCCACGCCCTGCGCAAGGGGCTCGCCGAGGCGGGGGTGGCGATCGAAGGGACGGTGCGGATCGGTCGTCGCCTGCCGGCGGCGTCCTGGCGGGAGCTCGCCAGCCATCGCACCGACCTGATGACGGTGCTCGAGGTGATCAACAAGCGGAGCCAGAACTTCTACGCCGAGAACCTGCTCAAGCTGCTGGGGGCGATCGAGTGCGGGGAGGGGAGCTGGGAGGCCGGCCGCCGGGTGATCGAGGACTTCCTCACCGGGGTCGGGATCACCGCCGGCGGCTATCGCTACGCCGACGGCTCGGGGATGAGTCGCGACAATCTGTTCACGCCGCGTCAGATCACCACCCTGCTGCGCCACATGTACTTCCACCCGCACGGCCGCGAGTACATGCGCACCCTCGCCTACAGCGGCGAATCGGACACCGATCCGCCGTGGATGGAGTCGTCGCTTTCCGAGCGCCTCGACGCTCCCGGCTATCGGCACAACGTGCTGGCCAAGACCGGGGGGCTCAACGGGGTGTCGACGCTCTCCGGCTACGTCAAGTCGCACTCGGGGCGGTTGTACGCCTTCTCGATCCTCTGCAACTCGACCCGCGGCAACTGGCGCGCCAAGCAGGCGCAGGACCGCATCGTCCGCACGTTGATCGACCGTGGCTGAGCGGGTGGTCGATCGACCGGGCGCGTTGGCCAACGGCCACAGCCTGCTGAAAGAGGTCGAGGAGCTCGTCGACACCATCGAGACCGACGGTGGCGCGCAGTCGGTGCGGGCGATCGCCGAGCGCGTGGTCGGCACGCTCGGCGCCAGGCTCGGCCTCACCGGCGGCAGGGTCTACCATCGTGACGGCACCGACTATGCGTTGAGCGCGGTGTTCCCCGAAGGGCGTCCCCGTCCCAAGGTCCGGGTGTCGGCCGACTATCCGCCGATCCGGCAGCTGATGGAGGAGCGCTTCGTCTACATGCGGGAGGACGACCCGCATCTCGACCGTGAGCTCGAGGAGCGCCTCGGCGCGAGGGAGTTCGCGGCGATCTGGGTCCACGGCGAGCACCAGGACGCGATCGTCGCCTTCGACGTCGCCCCCGGCAGCTCCCCCGACGCGATCCGCCACTCGCTGTCGATCCTGCGCTACAGCATCCTCCACCGTCTGCGCTCGGCGTGGATGGGCGGCGTGCTGCGGGAGGCGAAGCGGATCCAGGAGTCGATGCTGCCGCGGCGGGTGCCGAGCTACGGCGACTACGACCTCGCCGGTCGCCTCGAGTCGATCGAGGCGGTCGGCGGCGACTTCTTCGACTTCATCCCCATCACCCCGACCGTCCTCGGGCTGGTGATCGCCGACGTCTCGGGCCACGGCCTGCCGGCCGCGCTGCAGACGCGCGACGTCTACACCGGGCTGCGGATGGGGCTCGCCCGCGACCTCAAGATCGTGCGCACCGTCGAGCGCCTCAACCGCATCGTCAGCCGCAGCACCCTCACCAGCCGCTTCGTGTCGATGTTCTACGGCGAGCTGGAGCGCAACGGCCTCTTCATCTACGTCAACGCGGGGCACAACGCCCCCTTCCACGTCGACGCGGCGGGCGACGCCGTGCCTCTCGTCGAGGGAGGGCCGGTGCTCGGACCCGTGCCGGAAGCGAGCTACGAGCGGGGGATCGCGCGGCTCGCCCCCGGCGACACCCTGGTGCTCTACACCGACGGCATCGTCGAGACCCGGGGCGAGCGGGCGGGCGGCGGGGGGACGGAGGAGTTCGGCACCGACCGCCTCCTCGACGTCGTCCGCGAGACGCTCACCGACAGTGCCGCCGCCACCACCGCCGCCATCTTCCAGACGGTCGATCGATTCGACCGTGAGGTCCAGCCGAAGGACGACCGGACGGTGGTGGTCGTCAAGCGGCCGCCGTCGGGCGACGACTGAGCGGCGGTTTCAGCGAGCGAAGCAGAGCAGCTCGGTGTCGCTCTGGAAGACGCCGAGGGTCCCGTCCTCGACGGCGAGCAGCTCCTCGATCGCGCACCGGACCTCGGTGCTGGCGGTGTCGGTCAGCGTCAGCGTCAGCACCCGCGGCGCCTTCTTGCCGAAGGTGACGACCCAGGAGGGGTCGTCGGACCGCGAGTACTCACCGGGCTCGGTCACCGCCTTGCGGTCGACCGCCACGTCGCCGATGCGGAACGCCTCGTCGAGCACCAGCCCGCCGTCGCTGCGGTCGAAGCGAAGGGTGGCGAGCGCCGTCTCCAGCCACTCGTCCTCGGCGAGCCGCTCGATATGAGCGCGGAACTCGGCCGCCTTCTCCTTGGCGAGCGCCTGCTCGGTCTGCCATTCGAAGCCCTTGCTCCCCATCGGCACGCTGCCGGAGTCGCGGTCTCCCACCTGGGCGAACGCGCCGGCGCTCCCGCAGACGGCGAGCAGGGCGATCACGACGATCGATCTCGGCATGGTCGGTCTCTCCCGTGCACCGCGACACGACCATCGGGCGCGGCTGATGCTCACTCTAGCGGTTCGGGATCGGGATCGGTAGCCGTCCGCCGTTCGACGATCGTCTGCTGCTGCACCAGCTTGACGATCGACGACGCCTCGTAGACGCCCGAGCGCAGCACCACCCCCGGGTAGAGGGAGGTGTCCCGGCCGACGACGCAGCCCGGGTGGAGCACGCTGTTGCAGCCGGTGCGCACACCGTCACCGAGGATCGCGCCGAGCTTGCGGCGGCCGGTGGCGACGGCGCCCGACGGATGCGGGATGACGACCTCCCGCCCGTCGTGGCGGAAGTTCGAGAGCACCGTCCCGGCACCGAGGTTCGCGCCGGCGCCGACGATCGAGTCGCCGACGTACGACAGGTGGGGCGCTTTGGCGGCGGCGAGCAGGATCGAGTGCTTGACCTCGGTGTTGGCCCCCACCAGCGACCCCGGCCCGAGCCAGCAGCCGCCGCGCACCGTGGCGCCGGCGCGGACGACACAGCCGGCACCGATGAAGACCGGCCCCTCGATCACCGCGGTCGCTTGCACGGTCACTCCCGCCTCGATCACGATCCGGTCACCGGCGACGTGGACGTCGGGGGAGAGGGCGATCTCCAGCCGCTCCGACGGCAGCTCGGCCAGCAGGTCGTCGAGCGGCTCCCCGAGCAGCTCCCACGGCCGCTCGGGGTCGAGGCGGCCGGCCCACGGCGGCGGCAGCTGGCGGAAGAGTTCGGGGAGGCGCATGTCGACGTCCGATCGGGCATGATAGCGCCACGCCGGAAGGCCTCGATGGCGCCCTTCGACCCCCTCCCTCCCGAGTTCTACCGCCGTCCGGCCGAGGCGGTGGCGCCGGCGCTGATCGGCCGCTACCTGGTGCGGCGGATCGGCGGCCGCCGGCGGGTGCTGAAGATCGTCGAGACCGAGGCCTATCTGGGGGCGAGCGACCGCGCCAGCCACGCCTGGGGAGACCGTCGGACGGCGCGCACCCAGGCGCTGTTCCGGGACGGCGGGGTCGCCTACGTCTACCTCATCTACGGCCTCCACCACATGCTGAACGCGGTGACGGGGGGCGCCGACGACGGCAGTGCCGTGCTCTTGCGGGCCGGCGAGCCGATCGCCGGCGGACGCCGGATGGCGCGCGCCCGAGGTCTGGTCGGTGCGCCGGCTCCGGGCGCGGTCGCCGGCGGGCCGGGCAAGCTGTGCGCCGCGCTGTCGATCGGCCTCGACCTCAACGGCGCGACGCTCCACCGCGGTCCGCTGACGGTGTGCGAAGGGGAGCCGGCGTCGCCGGCCGCCATCGAGATCGGGGCTCGGGTCGGCGTCGACTACGCCGGCGCAGCGGCACGCTGGCCGCTCCGCTTCGCGCTGCGCGACAACGCGCACGTGTCGCGGCCGGCGGTGGTCACTTGAAGTGGATGTGCCCCGCTTCGAGCAGGTTCCACAACACCACCTGGGTCTCGAGCGGCGGCATCGGGGAGATCTTGTGGATGGTGCCGACGTCGTACTGGCCGTTGATGCGACTCAGCAGGAACCCCTCCTGAGCGGTGATGTCGAGATTGGCGAGATCCTCGAGATTGCCGGTGAGGTGCGGCACGGCGTTCTCGACGATGCCGCTCGCCTGCACCAGCGATCGGACCTCCGCCTCGATGTCGCGGGAGTGCAGCTGCACCTCCTCGTCGTCGGGGTCGAGGTTGCAGCCGGCGCGGACGTGGCGCAGGGCGGCGATCACCTTGCGATCGCCGAGCAGCTCTCTCGCCTTCTCGATCAGCGACATCGCACCGATGGCGCCGGCCGCGGCGCGTTCCGCCTTGAGATCGGAGATGCCGCGCGGCCGCACCACCTTGAGGTGGCCGAGCTGCATCTGTTCCCAGAGGACGCGGCAGACGTAGAACTCGCTGGCGTGCGTCTCGAGCGCGATCTCCTCGATCGTCCGGTCGTCGTTGACGTGCCGCAGGAGCTTCTCCGCCCCCGGGTCCCCCTCCGGCACGACCAGATTGCCGATCGCCACCGGCACGTAGTGCTTGGAGGGGATCGACTCGCGGATCCGCGTCCAATCGTCGAGCCGCTTGGCGCCGCGCAGCACGAGGGTCTGCACGTCGATCGAGATCGGCACCAGATCGAAGGCGGGCAGCTCGTCCTCGACGAACTGGAAGTCCGCCTCCGGCCAGGTGAAGATGTCGTAGATGCTCTCCTCCGCCTTGAGCCGGAGCATCTTCTCCAGCTCCTCCTGCCCGATCGCCCCGATCGTCATCAGGATCTTGCCGAGGAGCATCCGGTTCCCCTCCTGCATCTCGATCGCACGCGCGAGCGTCGTCTCGTCGAGGAAGCCGTGGCTGACCAGGAAGTGGCCGAGATACTCGGTGCGGTCGCTGGAGGCGGAGGCGATGATGCGACCGTCCTGGAAGAAGACCTGCTTGCGGACGTCGCCGTTGGTCACCAGCAGGGTTCCGGTCTTCTGCCCCCGCGCGAGCCACTGCAGCAGCTCGGGGAAGTCCATCGAGTGGAGGCTGCCGGTGAGGCTCAAGGAATCGCTCCGAGGAAGGGCCGCGTCGTGATCGAGGAGAGCGGGGTTCTAGCCGTGGGCGCGGGTGGTGCCGGTCTGCCCCTGATAGTGACTGCCGGAGCCCCGCTCACCGTAGGCGACTTCGGGCTCGGATTCCAGTCGCATGAAGATCAGCTGGGCGATGCGCCGACCGGCCTCGAGGACGAACGGGTGCGGGCCGAGATTCTGCAGCTCGAGGGTGATCTGCCCCTCGAACCCGGGATCGCACCAGCCGGCGAGCGAGTGATTGATCCACAGCCGTCCCAGGGTCGACTTCAGCTTGAGGTCGCACGCCGTGTCGCGCGGGATCCGCACGGTCTCGAGGGTGGTCGCGAGCACCACCTCCCCGGGGCCCAGTCGCACCGCCTCGGCACGGAACTCCTCCGGATCACGGGTCGGTGAGATCCAGTGGTCGCCGACCCGCAGGTCGTAGCTGGCCGCGTTCACCTGCTCGTCGACGAAGGGGCGCACCCCCCCCTCGCGGCCCCAGTCGCGGATCCAGTGATCGGGGAGGATCATCAGAACATCACCGGCGTCGTCGCGTCCTCGCGGCGGATGGTGTCGACGAAACGGATCGTCCGCTCGGCGAGCGCCATGTAGAGGGTCGACGTCCGGGAGCCGCCGCCGAAGAAGCGAACCCCCTCCATCACCCGGTCGCCGGTCACCGCCGAGCTCGACAGCACGATGTCGCGGCCGGGAGCGAGATCCTCGGTGGTGTAGAGGCGGTCGGGGTCGCCGACGCCGACCTCGTCGAGGCGCTCCCGCTGCCGCTCGTTGAGAGGCGTGAGCCGCGCCTGGATCTCGCCGCCGAGGCAGCGCATCGCCGCGGCGGTGATCACCCCTTCGGGGGCTCCTCCGATCCCCATCACCGCATGGATCCCGGTGCCGCGCACCGCCGCCGCGATGCCGGCCGACAGGTCGCCGTCGCCGATCAGGCGGATGCGGGCGCCCGCCTCCCGGATGTCGGCGATCAGCTGCTCGTGCCGCTCGCGGTCGAGCACCACGACGGTGAGGTCGTCGACGTCGCGGCGGAAGGCGCCGGCGATGTTGCGCAGATTCTCGGCGACCGGAGCGTCGAGATGGACTTTCCCCTTGGCGGTCGGCCCGACGACGATCTTGTCCATGTAGATGTCGGGGGCGTGGAGCAGGCCGCCCCGCTCGGCGGCTGCCAGGATGGCGACCGCTCCCGGCGCCCCGGTGGCGCAGAGGTTGGTCCCCTCGAGCGGGTCGCCCGCGATGTCGACCTCGAGAGGATCGTCGCCGCCGCCGGTCCCCAGCTCCTCTCCGACGTAGAGCATCGGCGCCTCGTCGCGCTCCCCTTCGCCGATCACCACGCGGCCGGAGATCGGCAACCGCCCGAGCGCCTCGCGCATCGCTTCGACCGCGACGCGGTCGGACTGCTGGCGA
>JBPEXA010000393.1:0-1952 GCA_052032135.1 Thermoanaerobaculia bacterium
CCTCTCGCTGCTCGGTGACAAGGAGCGCGAGACGATGCTCCAGAACGGGCAGCTCGACTTCAGCTACGAGCTCGACGGTGTCGGCCGCTACCGCGGCAACGCCTTCCTGCAGCGACGCGGCTGGAGCGCCAGCTACCGGGTGATCCCCGATCGGCCGCAGACCATGCGGGAGCTCGGCATGCCGGAGCCGCTCTACGACCTCGACACCTACCACCAGGGCATCGTCGTCTTCTCGGGACCGACCGGCAGCGGCAAGAGCACCTCGCTCGCCGCCGTCGTCGATCGCGTCAACAACCGCAAGCCGGTGCACATCATCTCGATGGAGGATCCGATCGAGCTCGTCCACCGCTCGAAGCTGGCGCTCGTCAACCAGCGGGAGATCGGCCTCCACACCAGTTCGTACGCCGACGCCCTGCGGGCCGCCCTGCGCGAAGACCCCGACGTGCTGGTGATCGGCGAGCTGCGGGAGCCGCGCGCGATCCGCCTCGCCCTCGAAGCGGCGGAGACCGGCCATCTGGTGCTGACCACCCTTCACACCTCGAACGTGGTGCAGGCGATCGACCGGCTGGTCACCGCCTTCTCGCCCGAGGAGCAGGCGCACGCCCGCAGCGCGCTGTCGGAGTCGCTCAAGTTCGTCGTCTGCCAGCGCCTGCTGCCACGCGCCAAGCCGCCGGGGCGCGTCGGGGTGTTCGAGCTGCTCAAGATCACGCCGAGCATCGGCCACCTGATCCGCAAGGCGGAGTCGCACCAGATCCCGGGGATGATGCAGCTCGGTAGCGAGATCGGCAACCAGACGCTCGATCAGGCGCTCCTCGCCAAGGTGCAGCAGCGCGACATCCGGCCGGAAGACGCCTGGTACCTCGCCCACAAGCGGTCGATCTTCGAGCCGATGTGCGATCCCGCCTGGCTCGCCGACCGCGGGGTGCTGCCGCGATGACCGAGCTGCGGATCGACCGCTTCCTGAAGCTGACCGCCGACCGCGGTGCCTCCGACCTCCACCTCGCGGCCGGCCAGCCGCCGATGCTGCGGATCGCCGGCGAGCTCGACGCCGTCCGCTACCGGGTGCTCGACGAAGACGAGGTCCGCACCCTCGTGCAGCCGATCTGCCGTGGCCCGATCTGGCAGCGGCTCGAGGAGAAGGGCGAATGCGACTTCGCCTACGAGGTCGCCGACGTGGCGCGATTCCGCGTCAACCTCTACCGCCAGCTGCGCGGCCTGTCGGCCGCCTTCCGCATCATCCCCAGCGAGGTCGTCACCCTCGAGCAGCTCGGGCTGCCGGAGAGCGTCCGCATCGCCGCCGGCTACGACTCCGGCCTGATCCTGGTGACCGGCCCGACCGGCGCCGGCAAGAGCACGACGCTCGCCGCTCTCGTCGACCTGATCAACAAGGAGCGCAGGGCCAACATCATCACCGTCGAGGACCCGATCGAGTTCGTGCACACCAACCGGCAGTCGATCATCCAGCAGCGGGAGATCGGCACCCACACCCGCAGCTTCGCCTCCGCGCTCCACGTCGCGCTGCGCGAGGATCCCGACATCATCCTCGTCGGCGAGCTGCGGGACGCCGAGGTGATCGAGATCGCGCTGCGCGCCGCCGACGCCGGGCTGCTCGTCTTCGGCACGCTCCACACCAACTCGGCGGCCAAGACCCTCGACCGGATGCTGAGCGCCTTCCCCTCCGACCGCCGGGACGGCGTCGCGCAGACCCTCGCCACCTCCCTCAAGGCGGTGATCGCGCAGCAGCTCGTCCGTCGTGTCGGCGGTGGCCGCATCGCGTCGCTCGAGATCGTCTTCGCCTCGCCGGCGCTGGCGTCGGCGATCCGCGAAGGTCAGACCTACAAGATCCCCGACATCATCCGCGGCGGCCGGGGTGAGGGGATGATCACCATGGACGCCTCGCTCAAGGAGCTGCTCGAGCGCGAGCTGATCGAGCCGCTGCCCGCCCTCGATCG
>JBPEXA010000394.1:0-2653 GCA_052032135.1 Thermoanaerobaculia bacterium
ACCGCCGTCACCTCGGCGCCGATCCGGCCGTCGCCGCACGTCGCCTGCGCGAACACCGAATCGGCCTGGGCGGCGTTGCGGGTGCAATGCTCGTTGGTCACGAAGCCGATCGTGTTGGCGCGGCGAGCCAGAAAGCCGACCGAGCAGCCGAGCCACGGGACGTTGCAGTTGGTCGCGCTGGCGCCCGGTTGTGACACGACCTGAGCGCCGCCCCGCAGCGGCTCGAGCTTGTTGCGCAGCTCGTCGAACAACACGTGGTTGTTGACGGTCGCCACCGGGAGCCGGCGGAAGTGGATCGCCTCGGCGGGGATGCCGAGCTCGGCGAGCTGCGCCTCGACGTCACTGCGCCGGGCCATGTCATCGAGACCGACGGTCAGCCGGTTGCGGAGCTCGTCCGCGTCGACCATCGTCACCCCGTCCGGCGACATCAGCGTCCTCGCGGCGCGCTTCCACTCGAGCAGCTCGAGGAAGGTGTGCGCGCCCTCCTCTGCGCGGATCTCGCCGCCGGGCGCGAGCTGGTTGCCGAACACCGAGGCGGCCGCCCGCAGCGCGCGCTCGAGCACCGCCTCCGAGGTGTCGGTCAGCACGACCCGCAGCTCGCCGTCCGCCCGATAGAGCCCCCCGAACTCCGGCACCTCGCGAGCGATCGCGGCGAAGCGTTGATCGAGGTTCGGGGGTGGCTCGAAGGCGGTCTCCTCCGGCGGGTCCCACTCGGAGCCGAGCGGCTGCCCGTGGCACTCCGAGTCGATCGGGTAGCCGGTCGGCTGGGCGCGGAGCCCGGCGATCAGCAACGCGAGATCGGCGCGGTCGAGGCGGCCGCACGGCGCCGCGACGTCGGCGAGCGGGCTGTGCGGCAGCCGACGGCGGCGGGACCGCGCACGGCGGCGATTCTCGACCAGGTGGCGAAGGTAGCGCGCGTCCTCGGAGTCGTAGAGCTCGTCGCCGTTGGCGTCGCCGATCAGGTCCGAGGGCAGTCTTCGGCGCAGCGTCGGGCCGGGATCGATGGCGGCCTCCGGCCGCTGCGGTGGGAGGGGGCGGATTTGCCGCTCGCGATCGAGCTGCGGCCGGGGGGGCTGCGCCGGCGCGACGGCGATGAAGCCGACCGCCAGCAGAACGCCGAGGAGGACCGCTCGGAATCGCCTCATGGGAATTGCCTTTCGGGAGGGCCTGTGGGTATGGGCGCGCCGTCGGGCGGCATCGTTACTCGGTCATCCATCGTCGAACAGGTCCGGCATCTCGATGACGTCCGCCCGCTTCGCCATCTGTTCCAGGACGCGACCTTCGAGCACGTACTCGATCATCTGCGGCGCATCGTCGACCGGCTTCGACGCGCTTCTCAGATCGACGTCGCCGCGCTCGACCACCAGCACCACCGCTCCGACGCCCTCGCCCTGGCCCTTGCCGACCGCCCGGTGGGCGAAGATCTCCGAGATGGCGGCGTTCTGAGCGCCCCAGACCTGGCCGGTCTCCCGGAGCTCGAAGCCCTCGACCTTGCTCTTGGGCATGCCGACGACGAGGAACTCGTGCTCCTTCATGAAGTCCTCGCCGTACTCTTCCTGCAGCACCGGCAGCATCTTCCGTCGCAGCTCGGTCCCGCGCGCTTCGAGCTCCTCGCGGGTGAAGTCGCCGACCTGCTTCGGCCCGCCGCCGGGTCGGCCGCCCGGAGCGCCGGCGACCCAGCCGGGAGCGTCGATCGTGTCGAGCTTCTCGGAGCCCATGGCGCACGCGGGCGTCGACCCGAGGCCGCGCTCGTCCGCTATTCCTCGATGATGTGGAAGCCGTGCTCGCCGAGCTCGGCCTCCGCCTCGGTCGGGGCGTCGAGGTCGGGGCCTCGCGGCTGCCCGTGGAGCGGCACCCGGGTGTCGGAGCCGTGGTCCATCCGCCGATGCTCGCGCCGCGTCCGCAGCACCCCGGTCTCCATCATGTGGTGGAACTCGGGGTACTCGGAGGCCGACATCAGATGGCTGAACTCGATCGCCGCGTCCTCGCGGTTGCGCCGCAGATCCTTGAGCGCCTCGTTGCCGCGCTCGGCGAAGTCCTCGACCGTCTCCCGCCCGCCGACCGACTCGAGCGTCTCGAGGAAGGTACGGGTCCGCTCGTTGGCATGCACCCCGGTGCGCGCCGCCTCCTGCGCCTCCGCGATCGCCGCCTCGCGAGCCTTGCGGCGGCCCCAGTTCATCCGGTTCGGATTGACCACCCAGTTGGGGTCGTCGATCGGGTCGAGCGGCTCACTCATCGCTTGTAGTTGCGCAGGAAGTGCTCGAAGGAGCTCTGGATGCGGCCGAGCGCGTCGGTGGCGTCCCCGAGGCTTCCCTCGGTCTCGGAGGCGCGGGAGCTGAAGCTCTGGAGCGCGGTGGCGACGTTCTGGGTGGTCGCCTCCACCTCGCCGCGCAAGGCGGTCAGACTCTGCGCGACACGGCCGGCGGCCTCTGCGCGCTCCGACAGCGCCTGGTCGTTCTTGGTCTCCGCCTCGCTCCTCGCCTTGTCGAAGTTCTGGCGAGAGTTGTCGACCGCGGCGGAGAGGGAATCGGCGATCAGCTGCTCGACCTCGGTCGCCTTCGCTTCGAAGTCGGCGCCCGCCTCCTCGACCGCGGCGCTCATCTCTCCGTTGACCGCCTCGGCCATCTGATCGGCGCCTTCGGTGGTCTGCGAA
>JBPEXA010000395.1:0-6833 GCA_052032135.1 Thermoanaerobaculia bacterium
CGCTCGGCGACCTCGCGCGCGACGAAGGGATCGTCGACCACGCGGACGATCTCTTCTTCCTGCCGATGGAGCTGCTGGGCGACCTGACCCTGACGGCGCGGCCGGCCTGGCTCGACGGCGCGGTGCTGCGCAACCGCGCCGAGTACTTCGGGCTCGAGCGCGAGGCCGACGAGGAGCTGCGCGCGCGATGGGCCGCGGCGCCGCTGCACCCGCTGCCGTGAGCGACCGCTCCCCGCCGAGCGCCGAGCTCGAGCTGATGGACCGACCCGACCTCCCGGTCGCCGACGCCCAGCGGGCGCTCGACGACATCGAGACCGTGCACCGCTGGGTCGGCCTGCGGGCGCTGTGGCGAGCGCTCGACCCGCTGCTCGCCGCCGCACCGTCGCCAGCGACCCTGCTCGACGTCGGCACCGGGGGGGGCGGTGTGGCGGCGCGCGTCGCCCGTCGCGCCAGGACCCGCGGCCTCGCGACGAGGGTGCTCGGGATCGATCTCCACCTCCGCCACCTGGTGATCGGGAGGCGCCGCCACCCCGATCAGCTGCGCGTCGCCGCCGACGCCCGCGCACTGCCGCTGCGCGACGGTGCGGTCGACGTCGCCGTCTCCACCCTCTTCCAGCACCATTTCGACGATCGCGACGGCGGGCGCGTGGTCGACGAGATGCGGCGCGTCAGCAGCGTGGGGGTGGCGATCAGCGACCTCCGTCGCTCGTCGCTCGGCTCGCTCCTCGGCGGCGTCGTGCTACGACTTCTCCCGCTCGGCGCGGTGGCGCGCAGCGACGGCCGCACCTCGCTGCGCCGCGCCTGGAGCGTCGACCGCTTCGCCCGCGTGGCGGCCGGCGGCATCGTCGAGCTGCGCCGCCGCTGGCCGTTCCGCTGGGCGGCGACGCTGCGACCGGCGGACGATCGACCCTCCTCCGGCGCGTCGTCGCACGGCGGACGCCGCGGCGATCCTCCGCCGGAGCACGGCCGGGCGTTGGGCCTCCCCGCCGGCGCCTGGATCATCGGCCATCGGGGCGCCGCCGGCGAAGCTCCCGAGAACACCCTCGACAGCCTGCGGCTCGCCGTCGAGCAGGGCGCCGACATGGTCGAGCTCGACCTCCAGCTCACCGCCGACCACCGGCTGGTGCTCGCTCACGACTGGGATCTCGAGCGCTTGGCCGGTCGCGACCTCGTCGTCGAGCGCGCGACCCTCGACCAGCTCGCCGCGGCGGAGGTGAGCGGTCGGTTCCGGCGGCCGGGCGACTCGCGTCGCATCGCCACCCTCGAGCAGGCGCTCGACGAGCTCTCCGACGCGACGCCCCTCAATCTCGAGCTCAAGCGCCGCGCGGCGCCGATCGACGCGCTGGTCGCCGCGCTGGCGGCGGCGATCATCGACCACCGACGGCTGGTGGTGTCGAGCTTCGACTGGGCGCTGCTGGCGGCGGTCCGGCAGGCCCTTCCCACCGTTCCCCTGGCGCCGATCGGTGGCCGATCGGTCGATCCCGGCGCGCTGCTGCGGGCGGCCGAAGAGCTCGACGCGTGGAGCGTCCACTGCCGTCATACGGTCGCCGACGACGGGTTGATCGCCGCGGCCGGCGACGGCGGGCGACCGCTGCTGGTCTACACCGTCAACGAGGCCGGCCGCGCGGCCGAGCTGCTCGCGCGCGGCGTGCGCGGTATCTTTACGGACTTCCCCGGCCGCCTGCGCCGGGAGCTGGAAGGGCACCGTTGAGCGAGCAGCTGACCTACGCCGTCGTCGACCAGGGATCGACCTCCACCAAGGCGGCGCTGTGCGACCTCTCGGGGCGGATCTACGCGCAGGCGCAGCGCGACACGCCGACGCGCACGGTCGACGGTCGCATCGAGGTCGATGCCGAGGCGGTCGCCGACGCGGTCGAAGAGCTGCTCGGCCCGCTGCTCAAGGAAGGCCCGGTCGGCGCCATCGGCCTCACCTGCCAGCGCTCGACCTGCCTGATCTGGGACCGCGAGAGCGGGCACGCGATGACACCCGCGATCTCGTGGCAGGACACCAGCGAGGTCGTTCGCGCGGAGCGGCTGTCGGCCCATCGCCGCGAGATCGCTCAGCTGACCGGGCTGCGCCTGTCGCCACACTACGCGGCGACCAAGCTCGCTGCTCTGCTCGACGGCATCGCCGAGGGGACCCGGCGGGCCGCGCACGGCGAGCTGATGGCCGGAACCCTCGACGCGTTCCTCATGCAGCGGTTGACCGGCGAGCCGGCGACCGAGCCCGGCCACGCCGGCCGCACCCTGCTCTACAACCTCGATCGGGGCAGCTGGGACCCCCACCTCTGCGAACTGTTCGGGGTGCCGATCTCGTCGCTGCCGCTGTTGCGGCCGAGCGCCGGCGAATGGGGGAGCTTCCGCGGCATCCCGGTGTGCGCCGGCGCCGGTGATCAGCAGGCGGCGCTGCTCGGCCACGGCGGCTGGCAGGAGGGGGTGGTCGCCGTCCACTTCGGCACCGGCGCCTTCGTCCTCGCCTCGACGGGCATCCGGGTGCTGCGGCACGGGCGGCTGCTGTCGGCGGCGATCGCCTCGACCGCCGCCGGCCGGCGGTTCCAGCTCGAAGGCTCGGTCAACAGCGCCGGCAGCGCGGTCGACTGGGCGCGAGGGCTGACCGGCGACGACCTGTCGACCTGGACCCGCCGCGAGCTCGAGCCGGAGAGCCTGCCGTGGGTGGTGCCCGCCTTCGCCGGCCTCGGCGCCCCGTGGTGGCGGCCGCGCGCCCGCGCGTCGATCCACGCCCTCCATCTCGACACCGACGCCAGCGAGCTGGTGGGAGGCGTGCTGCTCGGCATCGCCATGCGCGTGGTCGACAACCTCGAGACGATCGCCGCCGCCGGCGAGCGGATCGAGGTCGTCCGCCTCAGCGGCAAGCTGACGCGGCTGCGCGGCTTGGTCGGCCTGATCGCCAACCTCTCCGGGCTGCCGGTGGAAGTGTCGCGAGCCGAGGAGGTCGGGCTGGTGGGCGTCGCTCGTCTCGCCGCCGCCGGCCTCACCGGTGACGACGCCAAGCTGCAGAAGGCGCCGGTCGCCGGCTGGCGGTGTGACCCGACCTGGCCGGAGCGGCGGCGCACCGACCTGCGCACGCGCTGGCGCACGCTGCTCAGCCAGCTGACCGGCGGCTGAGCGCCGCCGGCGACCGCCACCTCACCAGGCGAGCCAGTCGTTGCGTCGCCAGCTGTCGCGCTGGCCGGGGACCGCCGCCAGCCCGCGACGCTCGAGCGCGTCGCCGAGGGCGTGGAGAAACTCGTTGCGCCCGTCGATGACGCCGAGATTGAGGTAGAACTCCCGCTCGTTGTCGCGATCGTCCCGGTAGACCAGGCGCAGCGCCTGCGTCCCCGGCCGCGGCGCCATCGCCAGCACGCGATCGAGCGCGATCCGGCGCGGCCGGAACGTGTGGAGCGGCCGGTAGGCGAGGTGATCGTCGTCGACCGTCACCGCCCACTTCCCCGCCGTCCACCACACCTTGGCGAGGGTGGCCCAGAACAGCGAGCCGTAGAGCATCAGCACGCCGAAGGCGCGCGCCGCCGGCATGCTGCCGGGCTGGCGCAGCACCCAGGAGATGCCGGCGAGGATCGCGACCACCCCGATTCCCCAGGTCAGCGCCCGGCGGCAGGTGCTGCGCACCCAGGGCCGGAAGGGAAACGCGTGGGCGGGCGTCATGCCGTCACCCGGATCGGCGACGCGCTCATCCGGCGGCCGGTCCGAACCGCTCCAGGATCCAGTCGCCGATCAACGACAGCACGGCGGGCGCCATCGTCTCTTCGATGGCGCCGTACTCGACGAGGGCTCCCGTGGTCGCGTGCTGGAAGAGGTGGTTGAGCCCCTCGAGCCGGAGCACGGTGACGTCGGCGTCCGGCCGTCCGGCGAACGCCGCTTCGATCGCCGCCAGGTTCTGATCGGCGTCGACCTGGAGGTCGAGCGAGCCGTTGATCGCCAGCACCGGCACCTCGAGGGCGCGCAGCGCGGGGCGCGGATCGTAGCCGACGAAATAGCGGAACCAGGGGGTGAACACGCGGTCGATCTGGGCCGCGATCGCCCCCTCGACGTCGTCGCCGAGAGCTTTGCGCGCCTCCTCGCCGGCCGCGTCCAGCTGCCGGTACGCCAGCTCGGTCAGCTCGGCCCGCAGTCCAGACTCGTCGTCGCCGGCGGCGAGCACCAGCTCGACCATCTCGCGGACCAGCGCCTCCTGCTGCTCGAGCGCCTCTCCCTCGGCACCGGCGGCGGCCGCCATCCGCCGTGTCTGCACCGGCAGGATCTCCGCTCCCGGCACCCCCGGCCCGGCGAGCATGACGACGAAGGCGACGGCGTCGGAGCGCGACGCCGCCAGCGGGCCGACGAGGCCCCCCTCGCTGTGGCCGATGACGCCGATCCGCTCGCCGGCGATCTCCGGCCGCCGGCGCAGCAGGTCGACCGCCGCCAGCACGTCGTCGGCGAAGTCGGAGGTCGTCGAGCGGTCGACGTCGCCGCTCGAGCCGCCGACGCCGCGGTCGTCACTGCGCAACACCGCGATACCGCGCCGGGAGAGCGCGTCGGCCAGCACCCTGAACGGACGATGGTCGAACAGCTCCTCGTCCCGGTTCTGGGCGCCGCTGCCGGTGATCAGCACCGCGGCGGGGAACGGCCCTTCGCCGTCGGGAATCGTCAGCGTCCCGGCGAGCGTCACCTCGCCGTTGTGGTAGGTCACCTCGACCTCGCGGTAGGGGAAGGGCGGCTGCGGATCCTGCGGCCGCCGGGCGGCGGCCACCGCCTCGCGCCCGAGCCGGAACGGCAGCCGCGCCGCCCCCTGAGTGAAGTCACCGCTGAGCACGCCGTCCTCGACGCGCCCGTCGAAGGTCGGCTCGCCGGGGACGCCGGAGATCCGGAAGCGGGCGCGGTCGCCGTCGAGCTCGATGTCGACGAGCGGCAGCCCGACCGCCGATTGCGCCGGGATGTCGATCGAACCCGACCAGCCGTCGACCGCCGCCTCGAAGTCGACCTTGATCACCAGCGGCGAGCCCGGAAGCTCGATGGCGCCCTCCCAGTGCCCGGCGATCCAGCCGGCCAACGGCGCCGGTGCCGTCTGCGGCTGCTCCGCCGCTCCGCCCGGCGCCACCACCGCGGCCAGGCAGAGCGCCAGCATCCAACTCGTGATCGAGCTCCGGTACGTCCTCTGCATCCGCTTCCCCTTTTCCGGTCGTCGGTTCGCAGCGACCTACGGGATCTGGCGGCCTTCCATTCCGCCGGCCACGGTCAGCACCTCACCCGTGACGTGACCGGACCGCTCGTCGGAGGCGAAGAAGGCGACCGCCTGGGCGATGTCGTCGGAGGTGGCGACCTTCTTGAGCGCCATCGTCGACAGCGCCCGTTCGACCCGCGGCCGATCGTCGAGCGCCGACTGCGACATCGGCGTCGCCACCCAGCCGGGGGCGACCGCGTTGACGCGCACCCGGTCGCCGAGCCGCGCCGCCTCGTTCTTGGCCGACAGCAGGAGGCCGGTGAGGATCGCCCCTTTGGCGGCGGCGTAGTCGGCGTGGCCCGCCTCTCCGAAGCGACCGGCGGTCGAGCCGATCAGCACCAGCGAGCCGCGGCGGGTGGTCGCCGCGTGGCGTAGGAAGGCGCGAGCGGTGAGGAAGGTCGCCGTCAGGTTGGCGTCGATCGTCGCCCGCCAACGTTCGAGCGGCAGCTCCCAGATCGGCAGGTCCGCCTCCGGCCAGACGCCGGCGTTGGCGACACAGACGTCGAGCCGTCCGAGCGCCTCGACGCACTGCTCGACCAGTCGATCGGCCGCCCCCTCCTCGCGCAGATCCGCCTCCAGTGCCGCTCCGTCGAGCTCCTTCGCCAGCCCCCGCGCCCCCTGGGCGTTGCGGTGATAGTGCGCCGCCACCGCGTAGCCGTCGCCGGCCAGGCGGTGACAGACCGCGGTGCCGATGCCACCGCTGCCGCCGGTGACCAGAGCCACCGGTCGCGTCCTCTCTCGCCCGCTCATCGCCCGGATCGGCGCCCGGATCGGCGCCCGTATCGGCGACCGGCGTCGGCGCACCGTGAGATCGACATCGTCGGCGAGTGTACCGACACCGGGGCTCGAGCCGGCGCAGCGCAGCCGGCGATCCCGCAACCATCCCCGGCCGAGAGCACGCTAGACTGCGACCATGTCCATCACAGGGGCCGCGCCTGACGAGGGCGGCACTCGCCGGCTCGCCGACTGCGGCGTGCGCCCCAACTGCATCTCGTCCACCGCCTCGCGGGCGAGCCGCCGGATCGGACCGTGGTCGCTGGCGACGGCGCCGGAGGCGGCGTGGAACGGGGTGCGCGCGGCGGTCGCCGCGCTGCCGCGCACGGTGATCGTCGAGGACGACGGCGGCTACCTGCGGGCCGAAGCCCGCAGCCGGATCTTCCGTTTCGTCGACGATCTCGAGGTCGCCCTCGACCGCGAGGCGAGCGAGCTGGCGGTTCGATCCGCGTCTCGGCTCGGCTTCTCCGACCGCGGGGTCAACCGGCGCCGCGTGCGGGCGCTCGAGGCGGCGCTGATCGCGGCGGAGATCATCGTGCCGTGAGCTCGAGCGCCTACCATCGAATCTACGCCGTCGTCGATCGCATCCCGCGCGGACGCGTCGCCACCTACGGCCAGGTCGCCGTCCTCGCCGGACTGCCGGGACACGCCCGACAGGTCGGATACGCCCTCCACGCCACCCCCGACGGCGCCGATCTGCCGTGGCAGCGGGTGGTCAACGCCCGCGGCGAGATCAGCCGCCGCGCGGAGCCGCTGTTCGAGACGCTGCAGCGCGACTTGCTCGAAGCGGAGGGCGTCGAGTTCGGTGACGCCGGCCGCATCGACCTCAGGAGGTACCAAT
>JBPEXA010000396.1:0-21746 GCA_052032135.1 Thermoanaerobaculia bacterium
CAGCGACCGTGCGCTGTTCCACGCCGAGGTGCGCTCGCTGGTCCTCACCCACCAACAGCCGAGCCGCTATCCCGAGCTGCTGACCGCGCTCGAGGCGCTGGCGCCGCGAGGTCGTCGACCACAACTACTGGGCCGACACGTTCAATCGCGCGCTCGAGCTGCACCGCCGAGGCGAGGTCGGCGCCGCTCGCGATCTGCTCGAGCGGGTCGCCACCGACAGCAGCGACCCCGACATCGCCGACCAGGCGGCGAGCGCGCTCGCCCGATCGGCGGGCAGCAGCGACCGTCGCTGACCCGGGAGGCGCGGGGCGGCCCCTGATACGCTGGCCGCCTTCCGCGCTTCTCGATGGCACTCGGCAACGTCCAGCTCACCCCGCAGTTCGTGCAGGCGGTCCGCGACGCCGTCGACATCGTCGACATCGCCTCCGAGCACACCCGGCTGACCAAGGCGGGGCAGCGCTACAAGGGACTGTGTCCGCTCCACAAGGAGAAGACCCCGTCGTTCTCGGTCGAGCCGACCCAGGGGCTCTATTACTGCTTCGGATGCGCGGAGGGCGGCGACGCGATCGATCTCTACATGAAGACGTCGGGCGACGACTTCCCGGCGGCGATCGAGGCGCTCGCCACCCGCTACGGCGTGCCACTGCCGACCCGCACGGTGAGCCGGCGCGAGCAGCGGAAGGAGGCGGGCGTCGAGCGCGCGCTGGAGGCGGCACAGGCGTTCTTCCGCCAGCAGTTGGCCGCCGCCGACAAGCCGCGGCGCTATCTCGAGGAGCGCGAGCTCGACGCCGAGCTGGTCGATCGTTTCGGCCTCGGCTACGCGCCGCCGGGCTGGGACGGCCTGCTGACGGCGCTGCGCGGCAAGGTGCCGGTCGAGTCGCTCCATGCCGCCGGCCTGACCGCCGAGTCGCCGAAGTCGGGCAAGCCGTACGACCGCTTCCGCGACCGGCTGATGTTCCCGATCCACTCCCTCTCGGGTCGGCTGCTCGGCTTCGGCGGGCGCACCCTGAGCGACGACAAGGCCAAGTACGTCAACACCGCGGAGACCGAGCGCTTCCACAAGGGCTCGCTGCTCTACGGCATGCACCACGCCAAGCGGGCGATCCGCGACGCCTCGCGCGTGCTGCTGGTCGAGGGGTACTTCGATCTGCTGGGCGCGGTGGCGGCCGGCATCGACGCCGTGGTCGCCGGCATGGGCACCGCCCTGACTCGCGAGCAGGCACGGCTGCTGGCGCGCTATGCCGAGGAGGTGGTGGTCGGCTACGACGGCGACGAGGCCGGCGACAAGGCGGTCCTCCGCGCCCTGCCGTTGCTGCTCGGCGAGAACCTGCACGTCCGCCGCCCGAGCTTCGGCGCCGGACACGACCCCGATTCGTTCCGCCTCGAGCATGGCGCCGACGCCCTGCTGCGCGTCGTCGAGGGCGCCCCCGACGCGGTGTCGGTCGAGATCGATCGCCGGGCACCGCCGGGAACCGCCCGCGATCCTCGACGGCAGGCGCGCGCCGCGCGCGAGATCACCGACCTGCTCTCCCCGATCCCCGACGGGGTGCTGCGCTACGGCTACGCCCGGCAGGCGGCCGACCGACTGGGCGTGCCGGTCGACCTCCTCTGGCGGCGGCTCGGAGGGCGGTCGGACGTCGAGGCGAGCCTCGAGTCGACCGCCGACGACGGTGTCGTCATCAACGAGGAAGAAAAGGTCCTCCACCTGCTGTTGATCGAAGGGACCGCGCTCGAGGACGACGAGCTCGTCCCTCCCGCCGCGTTCCTCGATCCGGAGCGACGGCGGGTCTTCGAGGCCTGGCTCGAGCTGCGGTCGGGCGGTGCGACACCGCAGCCGCGGGCAGTGCAGGAGGCGCTCGGCGGCGACTCGAAGGCGGTTGCGCGGCTGGTTCAGCTTGATGTAAACTCACCGGCTACTCAGGACGATGACGAGCTGAGCGTCGCCCTGAGGAAGTTGCGTCGTCGTTGGCAGCGTCAACGAGCGCGGGAATTGACGGCGAAAATCGCCGAAGCCGAGCGCCGGGGCGACCTCGAGACTCGAGACTCCCTTTCGCGCGAAAAGGCATCCCTGAGCCGCGCCCTCCACACACGCCACTAGCGACCGCGTTCAGACCTCAACCTTGAAGGAGCCTTAGAACGTGGTTGTCTCTGCTGCTACACCGATTGAAGAGCGGATCCCCTCCGTGCGCCAGCTGGTGGAGCTGGGCCGGAGCAAGGGCTATCTGCTCTACGACGAAATCTACGACCTGCTGCCCGACGAGCTGACCGCGGTCGCCGACGAGATCGACCAGATCTACATCCGCTTCGGCGAGCTCGGCATCGAGGTGATCGACCGCCCCGAGCGCCATCAGAACCGCGACGACAGCGACGCGATCACCATCAGCTTCGAGAAGGCCGACGAGACCCCCGAGTTCGCGATCAGCGAGCAGGAGAAGACCAACGACCCGGTGCGCATGTACTTGCGCGAGATGGGCACCGTGCCGCTGCTCGACCGCGAAGGCGAGGTCGAGATCGCTCAGCGCATCGAACAGGGCGAGTGGCTGATCTACGAAGCGCTGTGCGAGAACCCGATCGTGCTCCAGGAGCTGCTGCGGCTCAACGAGTCGCTCGAGCCCGAAGGGTCACTGCTGACCGAGGCGACCGACGAGGACCTCGATCCGCGGGCGACCGACCGCATCAAGACCCACCTCAAGATCTTCAACCGCATCAGCACCCACGACGCCAAGATCCAGAAGCTGCGCAAGCAGCAGGCGCGGTACAAGGAGGGGGGCGACAAGTGGGCGGAGATCGAGCGCGAGGTCGATCGCCTGGTCGCCAAGATCGCCAAGGACATCCGCACCATCGATCTCTCGGTGCAGGCGCGCGACCGGCTGATCGGCTTCCTCAAGGAGCTCGACCGGCAGTACGGTCAGCTCGATCGCAACATCCAGCGGGCGAAGAAGGCGCTCAAGGTGGAGTCGAACAAGGAGCTCCAGACCCTCCACCGGCGCCGCATCAACAAGTACCGCAAGCAGATCAAGGATCTCGAGGAGCGCTACGGCACCTCGCACGACAAGATCGCGCAGACGATCAAGAAGATCCGCAAGGGCGAGGCGCTGTGCGAGCAGGCGAAGCAGGAGCTGATCGTCGCCAACCTCCGCCTGGTGGTGTCGATCGCGAAGAAGTACACCAACCGCGGGCTGCAGTTCCTCGACCTCATCCAGGAGGGCAACATCGGCCTGATGAAGGCGGTCGAGAAGTTCGAGTACCGCCGCGGCTACAAGTTCTCGACCTACGCCACCTGGTGGATCCGCCAGGCGATCACCCGCGCGATCGCCGACCAGGCGCGCACCATCCGCATCCCGGTGCACATGATCGAGACGATCAACAAGCTGACGCGCACCAGCCGCTCGCTGGTCCAGGAGCTCGGTCGCGAACCGACCGCCGAGGAGATCGGCGAGCGGATGGATCTGCCCGCCTCCAAGGTGCGCAAGATCCTCAAGATCGCCCAGGAGCCGATCTCGCTCGAGACGCCGATCGGCGAGGAGGAGGACTCGCACCTCGGCGACTTCATCGAGGACAAGAACGCCGATTCCCCGGTGGAGTCGGTGATCGGCAACAACCTCCGCGAGCAGACGGTCCGCGTCCTCAAGTCGCTCACCCCGCGCGAGGAGGCGGTGCTGCGGATGCGGTTCGGCGTCGGCGAGGGGTCGGAGCACACCCTCGAAGAGGTCGGCCGCTCGTTCAACGTCACCCGCGAGCGGATCCGTCAGATCGAGTCGAAGGCGCTGCGCAAGCTGCGCCACCCGACGCGAGCTTCGCAGCTCAAGCCGTTCCTCGACTCGACCCTTTGAGATGATTGACAGTGGGCGTCACCCCTTCTTAGGATGTGCGCCCGAACGGCGGTGACCTTCACCGGCGTTCCCATTCCTCGGTAGCTCAGTGGTAGAGCGGTCGGCTGTTAACCGATTGGTCGGGGGTTCAAATCCCTCCCGAGGAGCCACCGACACTCGCGGCCGCCCCACCGGGGCGGCCGTTGCTGCTGGCACCGAGGGCCGACGATGAGCGATCTCGCATCCCGCGACTGCATCCCCTGCCGTGGAGGGGTCGATCCCCTCGCCGGCGACGAGCTCGACCGCTGGGCGGCCGAGCTCGGCAACGACTGGCAGGTCGTCGACGGCCATCATCTCAGCAAGCGCTACACGTTCGACGACTTCCAGGGTGCTCTCGACTTCACCAACCGCCTCGGTGAGCTCGCCGAGGAGGTCGACCACCACCCCGAGATCTGCCTCACCTGGGGGCGGGTCGACGTGACCATCTACACCCACAAGATCGACGGCCTCGCCGACGCCGACTTCATCTGGGCGGCGAAGGCCGATCAGCGGCTCGAAGCCTGATCGGCAGGGAAACTTTCCCGCCCCCGCCGCCCCTCGAAGGCTCCCGGCGCACGGGGGTGTAGAGTGGCCGCAGCCGTCCGCGGACCGCGGCGCTTGCCCGGTCGTGCGGATTCGGTAACAGGGAAACTTTTCCCGCTTGGCGCACACTCCGGGGGAACGACCGATGGCCGAGCCTCGAACGATCCTCGTCGTCGACGACGAGACCGCGGTGCGTGAGGTGCTGCGCGTCCGCCTCGACGATCTCGGCTACCGCGTCGAGACCGCGGGCGACGGCGCCTCGGCGCGGCAGGCGCTCGAGACCCTCGAGCCCGATCTGGTGATCTCCGACGTCGTCCTGCCCGACGCCGACGGCCTCGATCTGCTCGATCTGCTCCGCGGCCCTCCGCCGGGCCGGCCGGTGATCCTCATCACCGCCTTCGGCAGCATCGACGCGGCGGTCGAGGCGATGAAGCGCGGCGCCCTCGACTTCCTGACCAAGCCGCTCGACTACGACAAGCTCGCCGCCCTGCTGGAGGCGGCCGACAGCCGGCTGTCGCGGCAGGCGGAGACCACCCGGCTGCAGCGGTCGCTGTCCGACCGCGGGCGCCATCGCGGTCTGGTCGGCGACAGCCGGCCGATGCGGGCGATCCAGAAGTTGATCGAGCTCGTCGGCGATAGCGACGCCTCGGTGATCCTCACCGGCGAGAGCGGCACCGGCAAGGAGGTCGCCGCCAAGGCGATCCACCGGCGCAGCCGCCGCCGCGACGGGCCGTTCGTCGCCCTCAATGCCGCCGCTCTGCCCGAGGGCCTGGTCGAAAGCGAGCTCTTCGGCCATCAGGCGGGAGCGTTCACCGGTGCCACCGCCACCCGCCCCGGCTGCTTCGAGATGGCCGACGGCGGCACCCTCTTCCTCGACGAGATCGCGGAGATGCCGGTCGAGCTCCAGCCGCGCCTGCTGAGAGTGCTCGAGGACGGCAGGGTGCGACGCCTCGGAGGTCGTCGCGAGATCGAGGTCGACGTGCGCATCCTCGCCGCCACCAACCGCGACCCCGAGGAAGCGGTGCGCAAGGGGAGACTGCGCGAGGATCTCTTCTACCGCCTCAACGTCTTCACCGTGGAGCTGCCGCCCTTGCGCGAGCATCTCGACGACGTCGCGCTGCTGGCACAGCATTTCATCGATCGCTTCAACGACAAGCACCGCCTCGAGGTGTGCGGGGTGTCGGCGGAAGCGCTCGAGCTGCTGCGCGAGTACGACTGGCCCGGCAACGTCAGGGAGCTGCGCAACGTCATCGAGCGGGCCGCGATCCTCGCCCGCGAGGGATGGTTGGAGACGGTGCACCTGCCGCCGTTCCTGCGCGACGGCGCCGGCGGACGCGGGCGCCGCATCGTCCTGCCGCGCGACGTCACCGCCCAGGAGGCGGAGCGCATTCTCATCCTCGAGACCCTCGCTCAGTGCGGCAACAACAAGTCGGAGGCGGCCCGCCGTCTCGGGCTCGACGTCAAGACGATCCGCAACAAGCTGCGCGCCTACGGTGTCGCCGTCACCCGCTCCTGATCGTGAAGGTCGCGACCAAGATCGTCCTGCTCGCCGCCACCCTGGTGATCATGCTCGCGGTGGTGCTGGCGCTCCACGTCTGGTCGCTGCAGCGACTCGCCAACGTCACCGGCTCGCTGCCGGTCACCCTCTTTCGTGTCGGCACCGCGACCCTCGAGCTCGATCGACAGGCGGCGCAGCTCGTCGAGTTCACCCGCAAGCTGGCGGTCGCCGCCGACTACCAGGAGGGTACCGACGCGCTGCGCGCCTCCTTCCAGGACAAGCTGCGAGCGCTGGCGGCGCTCGATCTCGCACCGGAGGAGCGCCGGGCGGTCGCCGGGCTGCAAGCGGAGTGGCAGCGCTACCGGGTGCTGCCGCCGCTGCGCGACGGTGACGCCGAGATCGATGCCGAGCGGACGGCGACTCATCTCGCTCGACTGCGCGCCACCCGCGAGGCGCTGGCGAAGCTCGCCGACGCCTCCGAGGCCCATCTCGCCCGCCAACGGCGGTCCGCCGACCGCAGCGTGGTGGTCGCCAAGCGCCTGTCGTGGATGCTGGTCGGCGGTGCCACGCTGCTGGCGCTCGCGCTGCTCGCCTGGACGATCCGCTCGATCCATCGCCCGCTGCAGCGGCTGACGGCGGGGACCCGCGACGTCGCCGACGGGCGCTTCGCCCTCGAGCTCGACACGTCGAGCGGCGACGAGCTGGCGGAGGTCGCCGCCGCGTTCAACCGGATGGTCGATCGCCTGCGCGAGCTCGACGCCCTCAAGCGCGACTTTCTCTCCCACGTCTCCCACGAGCTCAACACCCCGCTGGTGGCGATGCGCGAGACCAACGAGCTGCTGCTCGACGAGCTCGCCGGCCCGCTCGGCGCCGAGCAGCGCAGGATGCTCGAGCTCAATCGCGAGGGGGCGCTGCGGCTGTCGCGGATGATCACCAAGATCCTCGATCTCACTCGACTCGAGGCGGGCGCCATGGAGTACGAGTTCGCGGCCATCGATCTCGACGAGCTGATCCGCCGCGTCGTCGCCGAGTTCGCCGCGGCGGCGCAGGAGCGCGACATCGTCGTCGAGTACGAGCCTCCCGCCGCACCGGTGCATGCGCACGGCGATCGCGACCGGCTGCTGCAGGTGCTCGAGAACGTGCTGTCGAACGCGCTGAAGTTCGCGCCCCGCCGCAGCGTGGTGCGCATCGCTCTCGCCACGCCCCCGCCGGCGACCGGCTTCGCCGGGCGCCTCGATCGCCGCGGCCGGCGGGCGGTGATCACCATCGCCGACCGCGGCCCCGGCGTGCCAGAGGCCGATCGCGAGGCGATCTTCCAGAAGTTCCACCGCGGCGGCCGGCAGGGCGGCTCCGGCTTCGGCCTCGGCCTAGCGATCAGCCGCGAGATCGTGGAGGCCAACGGCGGCCGCATGTGGGTGCGCGACAACCCTCCCGGCGGCAGCATCTTCGGCATCGACCTGGCGATCGCTCCGGCGCCGCAGCAGCAGGCGCAGGCGGGAGCGGCCGGATGAGCGGCGTCGTGCGGCGCTGGCCGGCGCTGATGTTGCTCGCCTCTACGGTGCTCGGCTGCGCGCCGCAGCAGGCCGATCGGCGTTTCCGCGCCGGCGACTACGCGGCGGCGATCGAGCTCTACGAGGCCTACCTCGTGCGGCGTGGCGAGCTGTCGGCCGACGACGCACCCCGGCTGCTGCGGCTGGCGCTCGCCTATGGCGACGCCGGCTCCGGGCGCCACGACCCCTCACAGGCGGCCCACTACCTGACGATGCTCGTCAACCTGTTCCCCGGCAGCGAGCAGGCGCTGACCGCGCGGCGGCTGCTGGCCGCCGCAGCGACCGACGCCGAGCTCCGTCGTCTCGAAACCGAGCTCGCCGAGCGGGATCGCCAGCTGGCGACCCTCGAGGCGGTGCTGCGCTCGGTCGCCGCCGACGGCCGCCGGCTGCGCGACGAGGCGGAGGGGGAGCAGGAGGTGCGAGCCGACCTCGAGAGCCGGGTGCAGACCCTCACCCGCGAGGCACAGCGGCTGAGCGACGAGATCGCCGCGCTCGAAGGCGAGCTCGAGGCGCTGAAGCAGATCGACCTCGAGGCGGTCGGCGCCGATCCCCCCGGCTGAGCCGCCGGGTCAGAGCCAGAAGCTGAAGCCGTCGCGCTCGAGCTGCCGGTAACGGCGGCGGTCGAAGCGGTAGAGCCGGGGGGCGCGATAGGCGACGCCGCGCTGCACCTTTCCGGTGTCGATCAGCAGGCTCATGCCGAGGATCCGTCGCCGGAAGTTGCGCTTGTCGAGCGAGGTCTCGAGGATGGTCTCGTAGAGCCGCTGCAGCTGGGTCAGCGTGAACCGCTCCGGCAGCAGCTCGAAGCCGATCGGCGCGTAGCGCACCTTGCCGCGCAGGCGCTCGTGCGCGACGTCGACGATCCGCCGATGATCGAAGGCGAGCTCGGGGAGGTCGGCGAGCGGGTGCCAGGCGGCGGCGGTCGCGTCGCTCGCCGCGCGCGGCCGGCTCCGCTCGCGATCGACCAGCGCGTAGTAGGCGACGCTGACCACCCGTCCGCGCGGATCGCGGTCCGGATCGCCGAAGGTGTAGAGCTGCTCGAGAAAGACGTCCTCGAGTCCCGTCTCCTCGGCGAGCTCGCGGCGGGCGGCGGCGGCGAGCGGCTCGTCGATCTCGACGAAACCACCCGGTAGCGCCCAGCGCCCCCGGAACGGCTCGCCGCGACGCTCGATCAGCAGCAGCTCGAGACCGCGCTCGCCGACGGTGAAGACGACGGCGTCGACGGTGAGCGCGGGGCGGCGGCGCGACGCGGCGCTCACTCCTCGGCGACTCTCCGCGCGAGCTCCCGCAGCTCGCGCTCGAATCCCCCCGAGAGGATCGGGAAGCGGCACCAGCTCTTGGGATCGAGGTTCTTGTCGTCGAGGTGGAACGACGGCGCGTAGCGCTCCCGCTTCCACTGGTTGCGGCACCAGAGGCCGAAGAAGCGGTGGACGTAGCGCGCCAGCTCCCGCGGCTCGATCTCGGGGAACTGCGCCCGCATCTCGAGGTAGACCTCGGTCGGAGTGTGCTTGTCGCCGATCGCGGCGCCCTCGATCGCGTCGAGCAGCGGGTAGGGCATCAGGTCGCCCTCGTCGGTCTGCGCCTCGCCCGGCGGCCGCAGCTCGGCGGTCGGCTGCTGGGCGTTGACCGCCGCCAGCGCCGGCACCTCCTCTTCGTGCCACTCCAGCCAGCGCCGCAGGAACGCCTTGTCGATGCCGGCGATCGGCGACAGCCCACCGCAGGTGTCGCCGTCCATGGTGGCGTAGCCGACCGCCGCCTCGGAGCGGTTCGACGTCGACAGCAACAGCGCCCCCTGGAGGTTGGCGAGCATCCAGACCGACGGGCCGCGCGCTCGCGCCTGGATGTTCTGCAGGGCGAGGTCGTCGTCGTCCCAGGTCAGCGACCGCCCGATCGCCGACTCGACCAGCCGCCGGTAGCCGTCGACGAGCGGTTCGACGTCGAGCTCGAAGAAACGGGCGCCGAGCGCCTCCGACAGCCCCGCCGCCGCGTCGCGGGTGGTCGTCGAGCTGTTGGCGGTCGCCTGGTAGGCGACGGTCAGCAGCCGTCCGACCAGCTGACGCTCGTCGGTCGCGCCGGCCAGCGCGTCGATGTGGCCGAGTCGCTCGATCGTCCCCTCGAGCCCGAGCTCGGCGACCGCCAGCGCCACCATCTCCGCCACCAGGCAGGCGACCGCCGAGGAGTCGGCACCCCCCGACAGCGACACGACGAAGCCGCCGGCGCGGCTCTTGCGCAGGTAGTCGAACAGCGCCAGCGCCACCGCCCGCCGGAACTCCTCCTCCTTGACCCGCTCGCCCGACTCCCACGCCGGCCGATCGACCGCCCGACGCTGGGGCTCGAGCGACGGATAGTCGAAGGCGACCGGCAGGGCGGTCTCGTGATGGCGCGGCTGGAAGCCGGCGGTGCGGGTCTGCCGCAGCCGATTCTCCTCGAGATCGACGACCGCGGTCGCCAGCCGCCAGTCGCGGAACGAGAAGCGCTCACCGGCAGCGACGATGTCGCCGTCGTGGCCGATCAGCACACCGCCGTCGTAGATCATCCGCCCCGCTTCGTTGCCGAGCAGGTTGCTGTAGACATAGGTGACGCCGAAGGCGCGCGAGCTCTCCGCGACGTAGCGGCGCCGCACCTCCTGCTTGCCGAAGGCGAAATGGCTGGCGCTCGGATTGAGCAGCACGTCGGCGCCGGCGAGCGCCAGGTCGGCGCCCGGACGGTCGGCGACCCAGGCGTCCTCGCAGATCTCGAAGCCGACCATGACGCCGCCGCAGTCGAACAGCAGGTCGCCGAACGGCAGGGTGCGGCCCGCCAGCTTGATCTCGCCGCGCAGGTCGTCGGGCCACGGCTTGAACCAGCGCGGCTCGTAGTGCACGCCGTCACCCGGCAGGTACTGCTTGCCGACCAGCCCGATCGGCTCGCCGTCGACCGCCAGGCAGACGGTGTTGTAGATCGCCTTGCGATGGTAGACGGGGAGCCCGAGGCAGGTGACCAGCCCACGGGTCGCGGGGAGCAGCTCCTCGAGCACGGTCGCCGCCATGCGATGGACGCCGTTCGAGAAGAAGGCGTCCTCGCAGCCGTAGCCGGTGATCGCGAGCTCCGGCAGGCAGACGATCGAGACCCCCTCGTCGCGCGCCGCGGCGAGCGCGGCGCGGATGCGATCCCGGTTCCCGTCCCAGTCGAGGGGGGTCTGGTTGAGCGTCGCGCTCGCCACCTTGATCAGCTGCATGAGAGCTCCCGCCGAGGTCGGTCGGAGGCTGAGTGTAGCGCCCACACTGCCGGGCGGTCGCCCGCGGCCCGAGCGCTACGGCTCGCCGATGTCCTCGTTCCACACTTCGGGATGCGCCTCGATGTAGCTCGACAGCATCTCGATGCACTCGGTGGACGCGAGGTCGATCACCTCGACGCCGTGGCGGCGGAGCCAGTCGACGCCACCCTGGAAGTTGACCGACTCCCCCACCACCACGGTGCCGATGCGGAACTGCCGCACCAGGCCGCTGCAGTACCAGCAGGGGGCGAGGGTGGTCACCATCACGGTGTCGCGGTAGTCGCGCTGGCGACCGGCGCGTCGGAAGGCGTCGGTCTCGCCGTGCATCGACGGGTCGTCGTCCTGCACCCGCCGGTTGTGGCCGCTGCCGAGCAGCTCGCCGGTCGAGGAGAAGAGCGCCGCGCCGATCGGGATCCCTCCCTCGGCGAGTCCCTGCCGTGCCTCCGCGATCGCCACCGCGAGCATCGCCTGGTGGTCGACTCCCATGGCGCGAGGCAGTGTAGCAAGCTGCCCGAGCCGACCCTTTGAGATACTGCCGCCGGTGGCCTCACCCTCCGAGACCGGCCTGCGGCGCGTCGTCTCACGCTGGCAGATCGTCGCGCTGGCGCTCAACGACGTCGTCGGCTCCGGCATCTACCTGCTCCCGGCGGCGGCGGCGGTGATGCTCGGCCCCCAGAGCGTGTGGGCGGTGCTGGTGGCGGGCGTCGCCGTCCTCCTGGTGGTGCTCTGCTTCGCCGAGGCGTCGAGCCACTTCGACCAGCCGGGGGGCGCCTACCTCTACGCCCGCGAGGCGTTCGGCGACTTCGTCGGTTTCGAAGTCGGCTGGATGACCTGGCTGGCGCGCGTCGCGTCGGTCGCCTCGCTCGCCGCCGGCTTCGCGCAGGCGCTCGGCTACCTGTGGCCGGCCGCCGATCACGGCGGGGGGCGCGTCGTGGCGATCGTCGCCCCGACGCTGGCGCTCACCGCGCTCAACCTGATCGGCGTCCGCAGCGGCGTGCGAACCGCCGTCGCGCTGGTGATCGCCAAGCTGGTGCCGCTCGGCATCTTCATCGCCCTCGGCTGGCGACACGCCACCGCCGCCGGGGTGGCCGCCCAACCGGCGGGCGACGGCGAGCTCGGCGCCGCCGCGCTGCTGCTGCTCTACGCCTACGCCGGTTTCGAGAACACCACCGCCCCGGCCGGCGAGTACCGCAACCCGCGCCGCGACCTGCCGTTCGCGCTGGTCGTCCACATCGCGATCATCACCGCTCTCTATTTCGTCGTGCAGTGGATCGCCCTCGGCACGCTGCCGGAGGCGGGGAGCTCCGCCACGCCGCTCGCCGACGCCGCGCGACGGTTCGCCGGCCCCACCGCCGGACTGCTGCTGACGGTCGGCGCCACCTTCTCGATCCTCGGCACGCAGAGCAACACCATCCTGATCGGGCCGCGCTACCTCTATGCGATCGCCCGCGACGGTTACGGGCCGGCGTGGCTCGCCGCCGTCCACCCGCGGTTCCGCACGCCGGCGGCGGCGCTGCTGCTGCAGGTCGGTATCGCCCTGCCGCTGGCGCTGACCGGGTCGTTCGCCGCCCTCGCGATGCTGTCGGTCGTCGCCCGCCTCGCCACCTATCTGGGCACCATCGCCGCGGTGCCGGTGCTGCGGCGGCGTGCTCCGGAGAGCGGCTGGCGGCTGCCTGGCGGGCCGACGATCCCGCTGCTCGCCGCAGGGGTGACCCTGGCGCTCGCCGCCAGCGCCACCCGAGGACACCTCCTGGCGGCCGGCCTCGCCCTCGCGGTCGGCGCCGTCGTCTACCGTTGGCGACGACCGGCGCCGGCGGGCAATCCACCGCCCACCGACGGCTCGTAGTCCCGACCGGATGCTCCGCTCGTCGCAAGGCTTGGTCACCCGCCTCTCGCTCGCGCTCGTCGGTCTGCTGTGGCTCACCGGCTGCGGCTATCTGATCCGTCCCGCCGGCGGCGATCGCGAGGTGAGGCGCGACGACCTGCCGAAGGTCCGCAGCGTCGAAGGCGACCGCGTCTACTCGTTCCTGCGACCCGACGCCATCCCGGCGATCGACGAGCCGCGGTTCGTCGACGCCGCCGCGGCGGACTTCATGGCGGACGACGAGCTGGTGCTGGGGGTCGTCCACGCCGGCACCGCCCGGGCGTACTCGGTGTGGCACCTCGACCGGCACGAGATCGTCAACGACGACATCGCCGGTACGCCGATCGCCGCCACCTGGTGACCGCTCGCCCACACCGGCGTCGTGTACGTCCGGCCGCAACTCGAGGCAGGGCCGGCGACCAGCTTCGGTGTCTCCGGCAAGCTGTGGCGCGGCGCCCTGGTGCTCTACGACCGTGACAGTCGCTCGCTGTGGAGCCAGATCGACGGCCGCGCCTTCGCCGGCCCGCTGACGGGCACGACCCTCCGCCCCCTGCCGGCGCGGCTGATGCGCTGGTCGGAATGGCGACGGCAGCATCCCGCCAGCGAGGTGCTCGTCAAGCCGCCGCTCGCCGGCACCGTCTATCACCGCTACCACCGCAACGCCGGCTGGGCGGGGCTGCCGTGGCAGCGCCGTCCCGATCGCCGCCTCGCCGACAAGGCGCTGGTGGCCGGCATGGTGATCGATGGCAGCGCCGCCGCGGTGCCGCTCGACCAGCTGCGCGCACGGCCGATCCACCAGTTCGAGCTCGGTGCCGGCTCGGTCGCCGTCTTCAGCTTCGGAGATCCGCTCGCCGCCACCGCCTTCCTCGCCGGCGGCCATCGCTTCGAACCGTGCGGCGGGCAGCCATGCGACCGCGCCACCGGCACGACCTGGGACCCGCGGTCCGGGGTGGCGATCGAGGGCCCGCTGGCGGGGCACGCCCTCGAGCCGGTCGTCCTCCACACCGCCTACTGGGGCGTGTGGGCGAGGTTCCACGACACCGTTCTGCCGACGGTCGCCGGCGTCCCGGGCGGCTAGCGCGCTGCCGCCGACGGTGCGCTAGATCGGGCCGAGGGACGCCAGCAGCAGCCCGGAAGGTCGGTCGTCGACGAGGTCGACCCAGGCGACCACCACCCGGTCTCCGTGGCGCGCCAGCCGTGGGATGCCGCTCGCCCGCGACGCCCCGACCCCGTCGACGCGCCACCGCTGCCGTTCGCCGTCGGGCCCGAATCGAGCGAGGCGCAGCGCCGCGGCGTCCCCTTCCAGCGCCAGCCAGCTCATCCAGAAGTCGTCGTCCCGGCCGGCGACGACGTCGACCCGCCCGAGCGGTCTCGGTTCGTCGACGGTGAGCGGCGTGCCGAGCACCTCGCCGTGCCGGGCGAACGCGATCCGCACCTGCGGCCTGTTGTCGGCGGCGGTGAACCACCCGACGGCGATCGCTCGCTCGCCCGCTGCCGCCGCAGGGCCGTTGACCGGGCAGCCGGGAATCTGCCAGCCGTCCGCCTCCACCGCCGCCGGCGGACTCCACGCCGCCCCCTCGAGTCGCGACCAGGCGACGTCGCGCACCTCCTCCTCGCTGCGATCGCGGTAGAAGGCGACGGCGCCGTCGGGTGTCGCCACCAGCTCGGTGGGACAGCATTCGCACACCCGCGGGTCGATCACCGTCGCCTCGCCGACCCCGTCGTCGAGCATCGCGGTGCGCACCGCCATCGCACCGCCGTCCGCCATCTCGCGGCCGTCGAGCCACACCGCCCGCACCCCCTCACCCTCCGCGGCCCAGGCGACGAAGCCGTGCTCGGTGGGCGAGCGATCGTCGTGCAGCATCCCTTCGGCGATCCAGGTCGCCCCGCCGTCCGCGGAGCGGGCGAGGAAGATGCCGTAGGCGTACGCACCGTCCCCGATCTTCGCCAGCCAGTGCGCCCACAAGGTGCCGTCCCCGGCGACCGCCACTTTGGGGACGTCCGCCCAGTTGGCGAAGAAGTCGTCCCCTTCGGCGATCGTCACCGGAGCCGACCACGCCGCGCCCGCCGCCGACCGCCGGGAGAACAGGAACCGGTGGCCCGCGTCGCCGCGCGGCTCCAGCCAGCTCAGCAGCAGGTCGTCGCCGTCGACCTCGAGATGGGGTGCCATCGCGCCGCCACCGGCGGGCGACTCGAGGGGCTCGAGCACCGGAGCGATCGCGACCGGCTCGTCGACCGCCGGCGGCGCACCGCAGGCGAGCGCCAGCGCGACGATCGCCAGCGCGCCGCGCCGGTCAGCCGGAGTCACCGTCCTCGAGCTCGAGCTTCACCTTGGCGGCGCGGCGCTCGAGCACGATCTCGACCGGCGTCGCGGTGTCGTCGTCGGCGAGGTAGATGTCGAGCTTGCCCTTCCACAGCCGCTCTCCCGGCACCCGCCGAGCGCGGATCGCGTAGTGGTCGGTGGCGATCCGCTGCCCACCGACCCGGCGCCAGGTGCGACCGCGCGGCAGCACGACGACCGGATACTGCTTGCCGTCGTTCCAGATTCTGAGGTTGAGAGGCCGCCGAGGCTGCTCGCGCCGCAACAGCAGAATGCCGGAGGCGATGTCGATCACCTCCTTGTCACCGAGGTCCGAGCTCTCCTGCTTGTCCTCGCCGCGGAAGCGATAGGCGTTCCACGCCCGCAGCGTGGTGCCGTCCTTCGGGTCGATCTCGGCGCCGTAGCGCCAGTACTCGCCCTTGGCGGCCGGCGCCGTGATGTCGAGCTCGACCTCGAGGTTGCCGGAGGGCGCTGAACGGGTGACCAGCGCGCCGTCGCCGCGACCGGGGATGAAGATGCGGGCGAAGGTGCCGAGGAACCCACCGAGGTTCCACGAGTAGCGGAGGATCTCGGTCTCGTGCGCGCCGGCGGCCGGCGCCAACAGCGCCATCGAGGGGATCGCCACCGCCAGCAGAGGCGCGAGGAGCCGTCGCATCCGGGGACTATACCCCCTCCGACAGCGCCGCGAGGGCCGACGTCGCCCGCCACCACGGGGCTCCGATCGCTGTGCTAGCTTCGCCCCGCCGCCATGAAGATCTCGGTCGCCATCCCGGTGTTCAACGAGGAGCGCACGCTCGAGCAGCTGGTCGACCGGGTGCTGGCGACCCCCCACGACAAGGAGCTGTTGCTGGTCGACGACGGCTCGAGCGATCAGTCGGGGGACATCGTGGAGGCGCTCTCCCGGCGCCACGACGAGGTTCGCGCGTTCCGCCACGACCGCAACCGCGGCAAGGGGGCCGCTCTGGCGACGGCGCTGCGCCATGTCGAGGGGGACGTCGTCATCATCCAGGACGCCGATCTCGAGTACGACCCGGCGGAGTACGACACCCTGTTGCGACCGATCCTCGACGGCAAGGCGGACGTCGTCTACGGCAGTCGCTTTCTCGGCGGCAGCTACAGCCGCGTCCATCTGTTCTGGCACTACGTCGGGAACCGGTTCCTGACCACCCTCTCCAACCTCTTCACCAATCTCAACCTGAGCGACATGGAGACCTGCTACAAGGTGTTCACCCGGGACGTCGCCGGCCGTCTCGACCTGCGCTCGAAGAGCTTCGCCGTCGAGCCGGAGATCACCGCCAAGGTCGCCCGTCTCGGCGCCCGCGTCTACGAGGTACCGATCAGCTACGCCGGACGCGACTACGCGGAGGGGAAGAAGATCCGCGCCAAGGACGCCGTCATCGCGGTCGTGGCCATCGTGCGCTGGGGCTTGTTCCGGTGATCCTGCGGAGCGCCGCCGTCGTCGTCCTCGCGACGGTGGCGGCCTGCCGTCCGCCGAGCGGCGGTGACGGCGTCGACGTGCTCCACGCGCGGTGGATCGACAGCTTCCCGCCGTCGATCGACGCCATGCCGATCGAGCGCAAGTTCGAGGTCGACCTCGTCGAAGAATGGACGTGGGGCGGCCGGGCAAGTGCGACCGCCGGCTGGCAGCTCGTCGGCGATGGCAACCGCATCCTCGAGCGACCGGAGCGGATCGTGCTGATCTGCGAGCAGATGCCGTGCGGCCTCCGTCTCGACACCGATTTCGCCGCCGGCGACGTCGACGCCATCGAGGTCGAGCTCGACGGCGCGACCAAGACCACCGCCCGCCTGCGCTGGGCGGTCGATGGCGGCGAGGAGCGGCGTCGCCAGTCCGCCACCGAGCGGGTGGTGGTGCGCGGTGCCCGCTCGGTCGTCCGCTGGCAGGTCGGCCATCTGCCGCGCTGGCGGGGTCGGATCACTCGCCTGACGATCGAGCCGACCCGCCATGTCGGCCAGCACGTCCGCTTCTACGCCTCCCGCGCCCTGCGCTACCGACTGACCGACGAGCGGCTGGCGGAGCTGACCGCCTCACCGTGGGCGACGACGCTCGACGACGAGACCCGGGCCGCTCGCCTGGCGGTGCCCGGAGCGCCGCTGCGATGGCCGGTGACGCCGCCTGCCGGCGCCGCGCTGCGCTTCGGGGTCGGCGTGCCGGAGGCGTCGGCCGCCGCCGGCCGCTTCGAGGTCCGCGCGATCGACGGCGCCCGCGAGCAGACGCTCTTCTCGCGGCAGGTCTCGCCGGGCTCCGGCTGGCTCGACGACGAGGTGGAGCTCGACGACTTCGCCGGGCGCGACATCGTCCTCGACTTCCGCTTCGACGGTCCCGCGGTCGAACCGCCGGTGGGATTCGCCGCCTGGTCGTCGCCGGAGATCGTCGCCGCGGGGAGCGCCCCCCCTCCGAACATCGTCCTGCTGTCGATCGACACCCTGCGCCCCGATCACCTGTCCCTCGCCGGCTACTCCCGGCCGACCTCTCCGCAGCTCGACGACTGGTTCCGCCGCCGGGCCGTCTGGCTCCCCAACACCGTCACCTCGGCGCCGTGGACGCTCCCCGCGCACGTCTCGATGCTGACCGGCGTCGACGCCGTCCTCCACGGCGTCAACCATCAGCAGTCGATGCCCCCCTCGATGCGGGGGCTCCCCGGCTTGCTGCGCGACCGCGGCTACGCCACCGCCGCCCTCACCGGCGGTGGTTGGGTGTCGCCAGGGTACGGCTTCGCCCACGGCTTCGATCGCTTCCGCAGCTGGCCGGCGGGCCGATCCCGTGGCGACGAGCTCGAGAGCCACGTCGACCGGGCGATCGACTGGCTGCAGGAGCTGCCGAGGCCGCTCTTTCTCTTCCTCCACACCTTCGAGGTGCACAGCCCCCACGACCGCGACCGACCGTTCGACGCCGGCGCAGGGAGCCTCGGCGGCGGCCTCCGCGAGCGCTTCTTCGACCGCTCGGTCGAGGCTCGCGAGGCGGTCGGCTACGCGGTCGAGAAGAAGCTGATGGTCGGCACCGATGCGGCGAGCGCCAGAGAGGTCGAGGGGGACGACTGGCCGCGCGCGATCGCCGCCTACGACAACGGCATCGTGCACATGGACGCCGAGATCGGCCGGCTGCTCGACGTCATCGAGCAGCTGGGGCCGACGGTGGTGGTGCTGACTTCCGACCACGGGGAGGCGTTCGGGGAGCACGGGCTCGCCTCCCACGGCTACCTCTACGACCACAGTCTCCTCGTGCCGCTGCTGATCGCCGCACCCGGCGAAGCGACCCCCGGGCGGACCATCGAGCGTCAGGTGCGCCTGGTCGACGTCCCCGCCACGCTCCTCGACTACGCCGGCGTCGAGCCTCCCCCCGGCATGAACGGCCGGTCGCTGCGCCGGCTGGTCGAGGGTGGGAGAGACGACGATCTGCCCCGGGTCGCCACCACCTACGCGACGTCGAGCAATCTCGGCATCTCGCTGCGCGTCGGCAACCGCGTCAAGTACGTGTTCAACAACTCGCCATGGCCGCCGATCGCCGGCGACGAGCGCCTCTTCGACCTCGTCGCCGACCCCGGCGAGGCGACGCCCGCGGCGACTGACGACCCGCCCGCGAGCGTCGACGAGCTCCGCCGCATGGCGTCCGCCGCTCTGGTCGCCGCTACCCGCCATCCGACCCTCGAGCTGATCAACCGCGGCGCGACATCGTGGTCGGGGACGCTCACCGGCCGCTGCCTGCAGCCGCTACGGGTGACCACCCCGGACGCCGGCCGTATCGAGATGACCTGGCGCAAGCGCCAGAGCGCCGGCTTCGAGATCCCCGCGGGTGGCGTCGCTCGACTGCGCTTCGAGTCGCCGGAGGCTCCGTGCGTCGAGCTCGCGACTACGGTCGACGGCGTCGATCTCACCGTCGCCATCGAGCGACCGGAGGCCGGCTCGCACGGCCGTGACCTCCGCGCCGGGCGGGTGAGCGAGGTCGACGCCGCCGAGGCGATCGACGTCGGCTACTGGTGGACGCCGGCGACCGAGGCGTCGCCGACCGTCGACGCCGAGGCCGACGAAGGGGTGCGCCGGCAGCTCGAGGCGCTCGGCTACCTCAATTGACCTCGCCGCCGTCCGCCTCGAACCGCGCCGTCCCGCCGACGACCACCTTCGACGTGCCGTGCAGCTCGATCGTCACCTCGCCGTCCCGCGGCGGCTCGCGGCGCAACTCGCGGCGGCGCGCCACCCGGACCGGCAGGTCGGGGCGCCGTAGCGACGCCCAGGCGCGGATCGAGTAGGGCGCCAGCACCGGGGCATCGCGATAGCGCAGTCGGCGGTCGGCGGGCTTGACGACCTTCGGCACCCGACCCGCACGCAGCAGGTCCCCCGGCGCCGCGGCATCCAGCTCGGTGCCGAGCGGGCCGAGGAACGCCTTCGCCTCGGCCGACGCGCGGCGCCACTCCCGGTTCGCGGTCCACACCGGAGAGCTGTCGACGGCGACCGCGGCGACCAGCAGCCAGAGACCGGCGACGACCGCCCCGGCGGCGCGCCGCCCGGCGGTGACGCCGTCGATCCCGGCGCCGATGCCGGCGCCGACCAGCAGGCTGAACGGCACCAGGCCGAGGAACGGGTACCAGGTGCTGAAGCGGCCGGCGGCGGTCAGCAGCAACGCCCCGCCCCCCCACCAGACGGCGGCGAGGACCACCACTCCGGCCGCTCCCGTTCCAGCGCGTTCATCGACGCCCCCACCGGCGCTCGCCCGCCGCGCTGCGGCGAGCAGGGAGACCGTCGCCGCCAGGGCGAGCGCCCACGGCCACCAGCCGACGGACTCGAGGGCCGGCGCCCGGGGCGCCAGCAGCCCCCCGCCGAGATCGCGCAGGTGACCCCACCACAGCGATGGATCGCCGCCCCGGCGATGGCCGCCGAGGCCGCCGAGCACCGCGAACCGCACCGCCAGATAGGCCGCCCCGGCGACCAGATGGGGCCCGGCGCGCAGGCCGGCGGCGAGCCATCGCCGGCGACCGGTGGTTCCGATCGCCGCCACCGCGGCGACCAGCAGCGGCGCGATCAGCCCGGTCTCCTTGGACAGCATCGCCGCCGCCGCCAGCAGCACGGAGACGGTCCGGGCCCGCGCCGTCGTCGCCTGCCGCCCCGCCTCGACCACCAGCATCCAGACCAGGAACAGCGAGGCGAGCAGATCGGGTCTTCGGGCGAGGAACGCCATCACCGCCCCCGCCACCGGATGGACCAGGCAGCAGAGCGCCGCGGCGGCCGGCGCCCACTCGACGCCGGGCATCAGCCGCGCCTGCAGCCGGTAGACGCCGAGCGCGATGCCGGCCAGCAGCGCGACGTGGAGAACCGCGCCGCTGGCGCCCCCCCCGCCGAGCGCCTGCTCCACCCCGATCGACAGGCTGGCGAGCGGACGGTAGAAGGCGCCGGGGTAGAACTCCCCCATCAGCCGCCCCGTGAGCACCCCCCACACCGAGTCCCAGCCGTCGATGCGCGCCGCCGCGAGCATCGGATAGGCGTCCCAGCCGAGCGGCGCGAGCGGCAGCAGCTCGTAAAGCCAGCGCCCCACGATCGCCGCGGAGGCGATCGCGGTCGCCACCAACGGCAACCGGTTCACAGGTACCCGAGCGCGCGAAGGCGCTCGCGGGCGGCCGCGTCCAGGTCGTCCGGCACCGCCCCCGGCTCGAGGTCGAGGGTTTCGAGCAGGGCGATCAACCGGCTCTCCAACAAGGCCGCCGTCTCCCCCTCCGCCGCCGACAGGTCGTGCTCCTCGTGGCGGTCGGTCGAGTAGGCGTAGAGCCGCCGGCTGCCGTCGGCGCGGTCGAGCACCAGCTTGCGGTCGGCGTCGACGTCGATCCAGTAATGGAGCGAGCGGCCGCTGCGGCGAGTCTCCCCGTAGGCGGCCGGCACCCGGGCGCGGCCGCCGTCGAGAGCGGGGGCGAGCGACGTCCCCTGGAAGGTCGCGGGCGTCGGCACCCCCACCAGATCGAGCACCGTGGGCGCCACGTCGAGCAGCCGGACCGGCTGCGCCACCCGCCGCCCGCCGAAACGGCCGCCGGGCAGGCGGATCAGCAACGGCACCTCGATCAAGGTGTTGGTGACCGCCTTCGAGTGCCCCCACCGCCCCTTCTCGGCGAACTCCTCGCCATGATCACCGGTGAGGACGACCAGCCAGCGGTCGAGCGCCCCGGTCCGCTCCAGCTCGTCGAAGAACGCTCCCAGGCGGTCGTCGAGCGAGCGCAGCTTGCGGTCGTAGTCGAGCACCGTCAGCGCCTGGGGGTCGTCCGCCTCGGCGGCGAAGAGATCGCGATGGCTCGCCGGCGGCTCGTACACCGGCGGAGCTCCCGCGCGGTCGAAATGGGGATCGAACAGATGCACCCACAGGAACTGGCGCGACGCCGGCCCCTGCCGCAGCATCTCGAGCCCGCGATCGAGGGCGCAGGCGGCATCCCCCCACATGCAGCCGCTCTCGTCGAAGCGATCGAAGCCCTGGGCGAACCCCTGTCGCGAGATCAGGTGGCCGTTGGTCGACACCCCCGCGGTCGCGTAGCCGGCCTCCCGCAGCACCTCCGTCAGAGTGTCGTGACGATCGGAGAACACCTCGATCTCGACGGCATCATCGGCTGCCGACGGGCGACGAGCCCGCCGACGGGCCGGTCGCACACCGTCGTGGACGCCGAGCGCCGGCGGCTCGAGGCTCGAGAAGAGCGACAGCATCGACGGCAGCGTCCACGAGCTCTGCGCCACGGCGCGATCGAAGACGATCGAGCTCGCCGCCAGCCGCTCGAGGAACGGCGTCGTCGCGCGCTCGTAGCCGTAGAGCGACAGATGATCGGCCCGGATGGTGTCGATGGTGACCAGCAGTACCGGGGCGCCCTGCGCCGGCGGGCC
>JBPEXA010000397.1:0-1673 GCA_052032135.1 Thermoanaerobaculia bacterium
CGGCCGGCGGTCGGGTTGACCAGCACCCGGAAGCTCATCGCGGAGCGCCGGCGGTGGGGCTCAGGGGACGACCGGCAGCGGCGAGCTCGCCAGGTCGCGGTTCTCCGGCGTCAGCGAGCGCAGGTAGCGCTCGGCCTGGGCGGCGGTGTCCTCGCGGGTGACGAAACGCTCGTAGAGGTTCGTCCGCTGCCGCGGCTCGTAGCCGGCGGAGCGGATCAGGTGCTCCATCTCGTCCTGGCTCATCCGGTAGGCGGTGCCGGCGGCGGAGACGACGTTCTCCTCGATCATGATCGATCCCATGTCGTCGGCGCCGAAGGCGAGGGCGAGCTGCCCGATCTTCTTCCCCTGCGTCACCCAGCTGGTCTGGAAATGCCGGATGTTGTCGATGAACAGTCGCGACACCGCGAGCGTGCGCAGGTACTCGTCGGCGTAGGTCTCGGGCACGTCCTCCATCTCGGTGTGATCGTGCTGGAAGGTCCACGAGATGAAGGCGGTGAAGCCGCCGGTCTCGTCCTGGAGATCGCGGATCCGCTGCAGGTGCTCGACGCGCGCCTCGACCGGCTCCCCCATCCCGTACATCATCGTCGCCGACGAGCGCAGACCGTTGCGGTGCGTCTGGCGCATGATGTCGAGCCACTCGTCCGACGAGGTCTTGCCGTAGGCGAGCACCTCCTTGCGAACGTCGTCGCGCAGGATCTCGGCGCCGCCGCCGGGGATCGACATCAGGCCGGCCTCCTTGAGGGCGGCGATCAGGTCGTGGAAGCTCAACCGCTCCAGCCTGGCGACGAACTTCACCTCCGGCGGCGAGAAGGCGTGGACGTGGATCTCCGGGTAGCGCTCGCGGATGAAGCGGAGCAGCGCGAGGTAGTCGTCGAGTCGAAGGTCGGGGTGCACGCCGCCCTGCATCAGGATCCCTGTGCCGTTGAGGGCGAGCGTCTCCTCGATCTTGCGCCCGATCTCTTCGTGGGAGAGCAGGTAGCCTTCGGCGTCACCCGGCTCGCGATAGAAGGCGCAGAAGCGGCACTTGTAGACGCAGACGTTGGTGTAGTTGATGTTGCGGTCGATGTTGTAGCTGGCGATCGCGGGGTCGTTGTGGCGGCAGCGGACCTCGTGAGCCGCCATCCCGAGCTCGATCAGGTCGCCCTCCCGCAGCAGCTTCAGCGCCTCGCCGGCGTCGAGCCGCCGCCCCGCGACGGCGTCGTCCAGGAGGGCGTCGACGGAGCGCGTCGACGGACGCAAGGTCTCGGTGCGGGCGGCCGGCATGGCGGGAAAAGTCTAGCAGTCGGCGTCGGAGAGCAGCGCGAGCGGCGCCCGCTCTTCGATCAGTCCGTGGAGGGCGGCGCGACGACGGAACTCCTGCAGCCCGGCGAGTGCCTCGTCGTCGAGCCGGAAGCTGAGATTGACCGTCAGGTAGTCGCGAACCTCGATGGCGTCGAGCTCCAGCTCGGTGACGGCGCGGGCGACGATCGCCGGCATCTCTCGCAGGCCGAGCTCGAGGCTGGCGGCGAGCGCCCTCGACGCTTCGCGGCCGCCATCGCCGAGCCCCCCGCGGACCGCCCAGACGGCGAAGACGAACGGCAGCCCGGTCAGGGCGCGCCATTCGGCGGCGAGGTCCCACACCCGGTAGCGGCGACGATCGACCGCCAGTGCCGGATCGCCGATGATCAGAGCGG
>JBPEXA010000398.1:0-2865 GCA_052032135.1 Thermoanaerobaculia bacterium
ACCACGATCCACGTGACGATCTTGCGCATGTCCACTCCTCCCTCTCGAGTCGGCCCGGCCGACCCTAGCAGCGTCCGGGAGGCGGCGCAGCCTACTCGAGCTCGAACTCGAGCAGCTCGACGGGGATGACGATGTTGCCGGTCGCGCGCATCACGACGTTGAGACCCTGCACCGGCGAGGAGTTGCTACCCAGGAAGCTCCGCTGATGGCCGTGAAATCCCTGACCGTTGTAGGTGCCGGTGGCGGCGCCGACGCTGCCCCAGGCGACCGTGCCTTCTCCCGGGCTCCCTGTCGGCACGAGGTTGCCGACGAAGAACGTCGTCGGCACCTGCACCGAGACTCCGACGCTGTTGAAGGCGAACTCGTTGACGGTCACGAAGTAGCCCGCCACGTTATTGAAGGTCCCCTGCTCCGGAAAGACCACCACCTGCGCGAAGTAGGTCATCCCGTTGCCGGGGCCCGTCCGCTCGACGTTGCAGTCCACGGAGGGGCAGCCGTTCCCCTGGTACCAGGAGAGACGGGTGATCGTACCCCCTTCGAGCGGGGCGCCGTTGCGGGTGTTGAACAGGTTGCCGATGTAGCTGGCCTGCCCGGTAGCGGTGACGAACTGACTCGGCGCTCCCGGGTCGTACTGCACCGTACCGGTCCCTTCGACGGCGCCGCTCACCACGTTGGCGCGCACCCGGGTCGCTTGCTGCAACCGCTCTTCCCGCGACAACTGCTGACCGTCCCGACCTTGCGCCTGCACCAGGCCCGCGACCGCGACCGCAGACACCCACCACATGAAGCTCCTGCGCATCGTCCTCTCCCTTCTGTTGGAATCGCTCCCAGATGGTAGCAGGCGGCGGGAGCGCGCCCCGGCTCGCGGCCATCCCGACGCCGCGCGACGCTACGCCTTGGCGTCGTACCAGGTCGCGCCGATCGCGGCGTCGACCACCAGCGGCACCCGCAGGGTGTCGACCGACTGCATCTCCTCGCACACCAGCTCGCTCGCCCGCTCGGCCTCCGCCTCGGGGACCTCGAGCACCAGCTCGTCGTGGACGGTGAGCAGCAGGTCGGCGTCCGGCATCTCGTCGGCGAGGCGGGCGTCGACGGCGACCATCGCCTTCTTCAGCAGGTCGGCGGCGGTCCCCTGGATGCGGGCGTTGATCGCCATCCGCTTGGCGTTCTCGCGCACCGCGTAGTTCTTCGCCTTGAGCTCCGGCAGCCAGCGGACGCGGCCGTAGAGGGTCTCGACCCTGCCCTCCTTCTCTGCCGCCTCGAGGGTGGTCTCCATGTAGCGCTGGACGCCGGCGTACTTCTCGAAGTAGGCGTCGATGAACTGCTGCGCCTCGCCGCGGCCGATGCCGAGGTTCTGGGCGAGGCCGAAGGCGCTCATGCCGTAGATGATGCCGAAGTTGATGGTCTTGGCGGCGCGGCGCTGGCGGGCGGTCACGAGGTCGGGGGCGACGTCCATCACCACGGCGGCGGTCGCCCGGTGGATGTCCTCCCCCGCCTCGAAGGCGGCGATCAGCGCCGGCTCCTCGGCGATGTGGGCGAGCACCCGCAGCTCGATCTGGCTGTAGTCGGCGACCAGCAGCCGGCGCCCCTCGGGGGCGCGGAACGCCTTGCGGATGCTGCGGCCGAGGCGGGTGCGGATCGGGATGTTCTGCAGGTTCGGCTGCGCCGACGACAGCCGGCCGGTGGCGGCGACCGCCTGGTCGTAGCGGGTGTGGAGGCGGCCGTCGGCGGCGACCATGGTCGGCAGCGCGTCGACGTAGGTCGACTTGAGCTTGGCGATCTCGCGGTAGTCGAGGATCTTCTCGGCGAGCGGGAACCCCTTCGCGGCGAGGGTCTGCAGGGTGTCGGCGTCGGTCGAGTAGCTCTTGGTCTTGCGCGTCTTCTTGATCACCGGGTAGGCGAGGCGCTCGAACATGACCTCGCCGAGCTGCGCCGGCGAGTTGATGTTGAACGGCTCGCCGGCGATCTGGTAGACGTCCTCCTCGAGCGCCTCGAGCTGCCCCTCGAGCTCGCTCGACATCTCGGCGAGGAAGTCGACGTCGAGGTCGATGCCGCGTTCCTCCATCCGCATCAGCACCGGCACCAGGGGGAGCTCGATGTCGCGGTAGACGGCCTCCAGCCGCCCTTCGAGCTCGCCGTCCATCGCCTCCAGGAAGCGCCGCGGCAGCTCGACCCGCTCGGCGGCGTAGACCAGCAGCCCCTCGGTCCCCGGCGCCGGCTCCGCCTGACGCTCCCACCCCGCCTCCTTGGCGGTGACCGCCTTGTACTGCAGGCGGTCGAGCGCCACCTCGGCGAGGCCGTGCCCGCGCAGCGCCGGCCGCAGCACGTAGGAGCGCAGCATGGTGTCGTCGAGCGGCGCGGCGACCTCGGCGTCGCGGCCGGCGAGCCGCAGCACCTCCTTGAGGTCGTGGCCGTGGATCGAGCGCGCCGGGTCGGCGAGCCACGCCCGCACGCTCGCCACCACCGCCTCGCGGAGGCCTTCGGTGCGGAAGTCGGCGAAGCGGGCGTCGGCGTCGTCCGCCGCCTCGAGCCCGCCGACCGCCAGCCCGAGCGGCGGATCGTGGCCGACGACGCCGACCACCAGCTCGGCGGGCGCGCTCGACGCCCACGCCGCCCACCCCTCGACCGAGCGGATCTCGGTGGCGGCCGCCACCGGCTCGCCGCCGCCGGCGGCGCCGGCGAGCTCCTCGAGCAGCGACGGGAACTCCAGCCGCTTGAACAGCTCGGCGAGCTTCTCGGCGTCGGGCGCCTCGTAGCGCAGCGCCTGGGGATCGAAGTCAACGTCGAGGTCGGTGTGGATGGTGACCAGCTTCTTGGACAGCTCGGCGTCGTCGCGGTACTCCTCGAGATTGGCGCGGTAACGCT